>JAGLIU010000122.1 GCA_023142805.1 Candidatus Omnitrophota bacterium
ACATAGGTATTATTTCCACGAAGGGATAAGCTTTTGAAGCTTTTTCAAGTAACGGGAGAAAAACGCCTTTGTCCTTAACTCTGTCAGCTTTATTAATTATGAGTATTACTTTTGTGTTTTCACCCGGGTTGGGCAGACGTTTAAGTATGTTCTCATCTTCCGATCTAAGAGCTATTTTTTTTTCTGTGACTAAAAGAATAAGATCAGATTCCATTAATGAACTTTGGGCTCGGGTAAGCATGATCTTACCCAAAAGATTGTGTGGTTTATGTATGCCCGGAGTATCAACGAAGATTATCTGGGTATCAGGATCGGTAAAGATCCCACGTATATTATCACGGGTGGTTTCCGGTTTTTTGGATACAATGGAAATTTTTTTTTTGAGCAATCCGTTCAATATGGTCGATTTGCCGACATTCGGTTGACCTGCTATAGCTACAAATCCTGATCTATGCATAATAAGATGATTATAGCATATATGGCTAACCGCGAACAGCAAATAGTGGGGACGGGTAAGAGGCTAGAGGCTAAAGGCTAGGGGCTAAAGGATTAGGGGCCGAAAGTAGAACGGCTAGAGGATTAAGGGCCGAAAGTAGAATGGCTAAGGGCTAGGGGCTAAGGGACAGGGTGATCATATATTTCGTGGCGTGTGTTTTTGTTTGGCTCTTGTGTTTGTTTTTTATGAAGCGTTGTTTTTGTTCCTTATAATGTTTATGTAAAATGCCTTTTTTCTTGGCAATTTAGGATTTCAACGTATAATGTTAAAGAGACAGATGTAAAGAGACAAATGTTGGGGATGCGGAAAAAGTGGGTATAGAGTTCAGTTGAATAACATTTGTTTACTGAGTATGTTTTTGCGGGGGGATCGTTATATTTGTCATTGGACGTTGGAAGGTAAAAAATGACCGAAAATAGAAAAAATATAGAGACATTTGAACAGCGTATCGACCAAATTGAGAAACTTATTAAAGGTTCTCAGGCTTCCGAGATAAGAGACTTTTTGAGGAAGGTGGATCCGGAGGATATAGCGGAGATCCTGGGTGAGTTTTCTCTGGAGAATAAGCTTCTTATATTCAACGCTCTCGAGCCTGACAACGCGGCTGTTGTTCTGGATGATACGGATTCCAGGACGCGTCTTCAGCTTCTTCAGAAAATTGACAGTAACAGGTTGGCTCAGGTGCTTGATGAGATGCCTGTCGATGAAGTCGCTGATGTTGTTGAAGATGTTCCGGAAAACGAGCGGGAAGATATATTAGACCTTATAGAGAAAGAGGATGCTGAAGAGGTAGAAGAGATACTGAGTTATCCCGAGGACAGTGCCGCGCGTGTTATGAACCCGGAATTTATTTCTGTGACAGAATCTGAGGATGTTGAGCACGCGATAGAACACATACGAGGGTTTGAAGTGGATGAGGAGATTTTTTATGTGTATGTTGTGAATTCCGCGAAGAGATTAAAAGGTATAGTGTCTATAGGAAGACTTTTAACGGTTCCAAAAGGTACTTTAATAAAAGACATTTTCGATAGTGAGATACATTCTGTAGTCGCTGATGAGGATCAGGAAAAAGCGGCTATGATAATGAAAAAATATGATCTGGTGTCTCTGCCGGTTGTTAATGAAGATGGCGGTCTTATCGGCAGAATAACCGTAGATGATATTATCGATGTTATGGATGAGGAACGTGGCGAAGATATAAGTCGTATGACCGGTACGATAGAAGAAGAACAGGGAACTGAGACCGCGTACAAGGCCGCGAAGAACAGGTTTCCATGGCTTGTGACGTGTATGTTAGGGAGTATCGTTACCGGCTTAGTGATCCGTATGTATCAGATAACGCTTACGGAAACTATCGCGTTAGTCTCGTTCATACCTGTTATTACCGCTACCGGAGGCAATTCCGGGGTTCAGGCATCAACTGTTGTTGTAAGGGAGATAGCCTTAGGGTCTATGAATTTTTCGCGAATATGGGATGAGGTTTGGCGTCAGTTTAAAGTGGCTTTAAGTTTGGGGGCTATATGCGGTATAATTCTTACGGGTTTGACTAACTTTTGGATAAAGAACAGCTTGATAGGAGTGATCGTTGGTATTTCTATCTTTTTGGTGGTAGTATGGTCGAATTTTGTAGGTGTTGTCACTCCTGTTATTTTTAGAAAGATCAAAATAGATCCCGCTATAGCGTCCGGACCATTGATAACTACGCTTAATGATGTTATAGGTGTTCTGATCTATTTGAATATCGCGACATTAATGTTGGGAAAATAAATAAAGTTAAAATTCAAAAGTAAAAAATTTTAAGAAAAGTAACGTTTGAATACGGAGGGAATAGCGATGGGGAAGATTATGAGTTTAGCGATCGGAGGGATAGTAACAATGCTCGGAGCCATATTTTTTATGGCATGGTGGCATGAATTCTTGTTCATGATAAGAGGTGTGCTGCCGTTGATCTTGATGCTGGGTGGAGGCATCGCGATAGTAGCCGGGATAAGCGAGTTTAAGGATACAGTAAAACTAAAACAATAAAAGGCGGAAAGTGAAGAAGGGTAAATACAGAAACATATTTGTTCTTTTAATAGCGGTTCAATGTTGTGTGACGCAGGGGTGTTTGCGGAGTAGCTCCGAGATCGAGACGATCATACTCGAACATGATCCTGATTTTAAGGAAACTCTGAACAAGAAGGATCATTTACTTACACAGCTTGATTCTAAAAGGTCGGCATTTCTTAAGAAGAAAGCGGAGATCAACGAAAATATCGTATCTTTAAAAAACGATAAAGTACGCTTAGATAAGAACTATTCGCGGGAAAAGCAGGAAATAAAACGTTTGATCCAACCTGATAGGCGTAAACTTGAACGGGAGTTAATAGATGCCGAAAGAAGTCATAAAAACAGCTTAGCGGAACTGGGAAATATTAATAGGGATATAAAAGAAATAAGCGCTTTAGTTCAGAAGAAAGATAAGTTGTTATTGACTTCGGAAGAGATCAGAACGTGGAAGGACAAGTTATCTTCGCTTACGATCAAAAAAGAGGGAGTTGAAAAGTCAAAAGATGAGATCAGAAAGCAGATAGAGATAATAAAGTTAAAACTGAAAGTGGTAAAGGTATAATTTAAAGCTAAAAAGGAGTTGTTCCGTGAAGGTTAAACGTGCGTTGATAAGTGTTTCTGATAAGACGGATCTTGAGGGGTTCGTGAAAGGTCTTAATGAAATAGGTGTTGAGATAATGTCTACCGGCGGTACGGCAAAAGTCATAGCGGCGTTCGGTGTGCCGGTAACGGAAGTTTCCGCTTATACCGGTTTCCCTTAAATGTTGGAAGGGAGGGTAA
>JAGLIU010000123.1 GCA_023142805.1 Candidatus Omnitrophota bacterium
TACATCGGTTACATTTAAAAATCTTGATTCCTCTGAAAATTTAAAATCATATGTCGGAGACAAACTCGACCGTTTTGATAAATATCTCTATAATCCCGCCGAAGCGAAAGTCGTGCTTTCGGTTGAAAAATTTCGCCATATGGCGGAAATCAATATCATCGGTGACAGGCTCAGCATCTATGGCAAAGAAGTGACGGACGATATGTATTCCGCCATAGATATGGTTCTGGACAAACTCGAAAAACAGATCAAGAAAAACAAACAAAAAAACCGGAAACATCGGAGTGGCTCGAAATCCAGAACAAAAGATCTACTTGCAGAAGACAGTCTTCATCTGGAAGACGAAGCCACAGGACACATTATTGTCAGAAATATCGACTATAAACCCATGGATGTGGAAGAAGCGGTTATGCAGATGGACCTTGTAACCGACAATTTTCTGGTTTTCACAAATGCCAGGACCGATCAGGTCAACGTCCTTTATCGGCGAAAAAATGACGATTACGGCCTGATTCAACCCAGCAACTAACCCGGGTTCCTCATAATGAAGATTCTTGATGTTTTACTGAAAGAAGCCATTCTTTCTGATTTAAAAGCGAATGATAAAAAAGGGGTTCTCGAAGAACTTGTAACACCTGTGGCACGTATTGCCGACATAAACCATGATTATCTCGTTAAAGTACTCATAGAACGGGAACGACTCGGGAGTACCGGAATTGGCGAAGGGATCGGGATCCCCCATGGGAAAGTTAAGAATCTGGATTCGCTGATGCTCGGTTTCGGTCTGAGCAAAAAAGGCGTCGACTTCGATTCCATGGACGGGCAGCCCGCCCATATCTTTTTCCTTTTATTAACGCCGGAAAATTCGACAGGACTTCATTTAAAGCTTCTCGCTCGAATTTCCAAAATTTTGAAAAATGACCCTTTCAAACAAAAGTTGTTACGTGCCAAAAACCGAGATGAAATTTATTCCGTCATCAAAGAAGAGGAGGAAGAATTTTAGAACCGAACATTGATTAACAGTAAAAAGTTAAAAATAATAATAATTACAGGGCGATCTGGCTCTGGGAAGAGTACTGCAATTGCAGCATTTGAAGATGCGGGCTACTATTGTGTCGACAACATGCCGGTAGCACTTCTTCCCAAATTTTTGGAATTGCCGATTAAAAGCAACTCTGAAATAGCAGGGCTTGCATTTGTGATGGACCTGCGAGAAAAAAGCTTTCTTTCCAAGTATTCCACAATCTTCAAAGCTCTTAATAGGAAAGGACATAAATCCGAAATCCTCTTCCTCGAAGCGGACGAAGATATTCTTCTCCGGCGTTTTAGCCAAACCCGGAGACATCATCCACTTTCTCAGGATAAAAGCTTACTGGAAGGACTTCGTATCGAAAAAAAGCAATTGGAAAGTCTTAGAACTTCTGCCGATAAAATTATTAATACTTCCCTTTACAGTGTCCATGACCTAAAAGCTATTGTAGGTGTTATCGCGCAAAAGAGCAAAGACATTGCACCAATGAAAATAAACATTTTGTCGTTCGGTTTCAAATACGGTGTTCCTAACCATGCCGATCTGATAATGGATGTTCGATTTCTTGCTAATCCATATTTTATTCCTAAACTCAAAACCCTGGACGGAACGGATAAAGATGTTAAGAATTATGTACTAAACAACGAAGAAACACAGGAATTTTTAAAAAAATATTTGGGCTTGCTTGACTATTTAATCCCATTATACGAAAAGGAAGGAAAATCTTATTTAACCATTGCACTGGGTTGCACCGGAGGCCAGCATCGTTCTGTGGTAATTGCCCAATACATATTGGAACATATAAATAAAATAGAGAGACCGATCATCGTCACGCACCGTGACATTGATCGATAAGAGGTCTAAGAAGGGAACTTATGATAGGAATAATAGTTGTCACACACAGCAAACTTGGGGATGCACTGATTGAGGCTGCAGAATTCGTTATCGGG
>JAGLIU010000124.1 GCA_023142805.1 Candidatus Omnitrophota bacterium
GAAACATTATATGAAAGGATATAAAACGAGAATAAAAATCGAAAATTTTAAATAAAAACACAAGATCGTTGATCTCTGTTTTTGATCCTTAAATTTAGATTTTTTATTTTCTATTTTAAATTTTATATTTCTAATTATGAATATTTTACAACTTGTACCAAAACTTAATGTCGGCGGAGTTGAAAAAGGAACCGCGGAAGTTGCCAGATATCTTACGCTTAACGGGCATAAGGCAGTAGTTGTTTCCGGAGGAGGAATATTCGAGAAAAATCTGGCTGCTATAGGCGCGAGGCACTATAATTTGCCTGTAGGCAAAAAGAACCCGTTTATAATGTTGATATGTTACTACAAACTAAGAGAGATCATACGTAAGGAAAACATTGATATTGTGCATGCCAGAAGCAGGATACCGGCTCTTACAGGCTATTTTGCGGCCAGGTCAACGGGGAAGACATTTATGACTACCGCTCACGGACAATATAAACGGCATTTAATAAGTCGTGTGATGGGATGGGGTAAGATAGTGGTGGTCGCGGGTGAAGTGATGGCCCGGCATATGAAGGATAATTTTGGAGTTTCTTTTCATAAAATGAAGATCATACCCAGGGGAGTTGACCTGAAAAAATTTGGATTTATCTCTCCGTTGGAAAAAAACAAAGATTTTATTCGTATAGGAATGATATCGAGGTTCACTTCCATAAAGGGACATTTGGATTTTCTTAAGGCCGCTTCATATATAGTTCGTAAAAAACCTAATGTACAGATAGTCCTCATGGGCGATAGGTCTTCCGCAAAAGAGGAGTATATGAAGAAGATCGAGTTGACCATAAGAAGGCTCATGCTAGGACAAGTTGTAAAATTTATAGATAGTGATAAAGATGTAGCGGAAACGCTAAAGAGTCTTAATGTATTTGTATCCGCTAATCGCGCTCAAGAAGCTTTTGGAAGGACTGTTATAGAAGCGCAGGCTAGGGGAGTGCCTGTAGTTGCCACGAGAGTGGGTGGTGTGTCAGAAAATGTAGAGGATAAAGTTACCGGACTTTTGTGTGATCCTATGGATCCTTTAGATATGTCTTACAAAATTATGAAATATATAGAGGATCCCTCTTTCGCGGAACGGATGGCGATAGCGGCAAGAAAACACGTAGAAGAGAATTTTTCCCTGGAATACACGATGAAAAAAACTATAGAGATATATAAGTACGCGTTAGGTGTAAAAAATATATTGGTTTTCAAGATCAGCTCTTTGGGGGATATAATGCTGAGTGTTCCTTCATTACGCGCGTTAAGACACCGATTTCCGGGGGCGAGTATAAAGATACTAGTAGATAAACGTTTCCGTGAGATCTTTGACAATTGTCCGTATATTGATGATGTTATAGTGTGTGATCTTAAAGGAAAAGATAGAGGTATTAGGATATTGAGTCTCGCGAAAAAAATACAGAGGGAGGATTTTAACCTATCGATAGATCTTCAAAATAACAGGATCAGTCATCTATTGGCTTTTTTGGGTCGAATACCGGAGCGGTATGGTTATGATAACGGAAAATTAAGTTTTTTAATTAACCGAAAAATTAATCTTCCATCCACGGCAATAGAGCCTATAAAACATCAGGGTTATGTGATGGGCCTCGCGGGTGTTACGAACTTGGAGCAAAAACTGGAATTATGGCCTAGAAAAGAAGATAAAGCCTGGGTTGAAAAGTTTCTCCGGGATGGATGGCTCAGACCGGATCAGAAAATAGTCGCGTTAAGTATATCGGCTTCGAAAAAATGGGTGACAAAAAATTGGAGTATACAAAAATTGTCGGAGTTGACTGATATGCTGGCTGAGAGGAAGGGAATACGCGTGGTTATTTTAGGAACAAATGATGAGCTAGAATACGCGGATAAATTTTTAAAAAAGACTAAGGCGAAACCCATTAACGCGGTAGGAAAGACAAGCATTTCGAAGCTTATTACTCTTATTGATCGTTGTGATGCCGTGTTTACCGGTGATTCCGCACCTATGCATATAGCGGCGGCCGTTGATACACCTTTTGTGGCGGTTTTTGGTCCGACGGATCCAAAACGACACGTAACATCATCAGGGAGACATGAGATCTTATATAAAAAAGTCAGTTGTTCTCCGTGTTATAAAACGACATGTCAAAAAGGGATGAAATGTTTAGCGCGGATAAAACCTGAAGAAGTGTTCAAGGCTTTGATGCGGGTGATGGGGGAGGAAGATCCGGAGGAGTTAGTAGAGTGTCACGGGTCAGAGGCAGAGCGGTTTGGAGCCGAAAAGGACAGGGATAAAGCCGCATAAATTATGAAAGTTTTACTTTTAACAACACATTTAAATCCGGGTGGGATAAGCGCTTATATCGTGAATCTTGCCGGATATCTCAAAAGAAAAAATGTTGATGTTACTGTTGTATCGTCAGGTGGAAGTTTTGAAAGGAGATTAAGAGAGAAAGAGATCCCTCATGTTTGGATGGATATGAAAACTAAAACGGAATTTGGGATAAAAGTCTGGAAAACCCTCCCAAAGCTTCTTAGATTGATCAAAGCGGAAGGATTCGATGTTATACATGCTCAGACGCGTGTGGCACAGGTTTTAGGTTGTTTAGCCGGAAAATTTTCTACTGTTCCGGTAGTTACCACATGTCATGGTTTTTTTAAATTTCACAGGTTTTCAAGGAGATTGTTTCCGTGTTGGGGGGATAAAACCATAGCTATCAGTGAAAGCGTTCTCCGGCATTTAACGGAAGATTTCGGCGTAAGTAAAGACAGAGCCGAACTTGTTTACAATGGCATAGAGATAGAGAGTTATTTGTCTGTTAAAGATGTTAAGGATCGGAAGGTTTTAGAGGATATTGGCGTTAACGTAGACAATTTTATCGTAGGGTCGATCGGAAGGTTGTCTCCGATCAAAGGATATAGATATCTTATTTCCGCTTTTTATGAATTGTTGAAAAAAAACCGCGATTTATCACTTGTAATTATAGGTGATGGTCCTGAGAAGGCGGTGTTAAAAGATCAGGTCAGGACACTTAATGTATCGGATAAAGTTTTTTTTGTAAGACCGGAACGTTCGCTTGTCAGTTATTTGTCTATTATGGATATTTTTTGTCTTCCGTCCGTTAATGAAGGTCTTGGATTGTCTTTGATGGAAGCTATGGCGGCGGGAAGAGCCTGTGTAGCGAGTAATGTTGGCGGGATGAAAGAACTTATTTTTGACCAAAGTGACGGGGTGCTTGTTGAACAGGGAAATCCCGGGGCAATAAGTTCTGCCATATGTAGTTTAGTTGAAGATGATAGTTTGCGTAAACGTTTGGGAAAAGCCGCGAGGGAAAAAGCGAAAAGAATGTTTTCTATGGAAGATAGTGTGAAAAAAACTATAGAGGTTTATGAAAAAGCTTTAGGACATAGGCTAAATAGAGGCTAAAGGGTATAGAGTATAGGGAGTCAAGAGTCAGAGAGTCAGGGAGTCAGAGAGTTAAGAGTCAGAGGAGTTGGGTATGGAGAGATTGACTCTGTGACTCTAGT
>JAGLIU010000125.1 GCA_023142805.1 Candidatus Omnitrophota bacterium
GAGCGTATGTGGGGATTTTCAAAGGTAGTTAAGCGAACGATGACTCTAACAAGGAGAGCTTAAATAGTTCAGATTCCTTGATTTTCCGCCTACGGTTTTCCGAAGGAGGGTACGCGGTATCACTCGGAATGACATTTGTAATCAAACGCTCCACTTGGGGTTGTAGAGTTTATAGAGTTTGTTGGGTTTGCAGCCCGTATTTTTAACGTAGGTTTGTTTTAGGACGTATTTATGGAAAAACAGAAACGTATACTTATTTTTGAACTTAACTGGTTAGGGGATATACTTTTTTCATTCCCCTTTTTAAGGGCAATACGAGAAGCTTGTCCCGACGCGTATATAGCGTGTGCGATTGTTCCAAGGTATGTGGATTTGTTAAAGAATAATCCGTGGATCAATGAAGTGCACGCGCTTTCGGATAATAACAAGATAACGTCTTTATCGGAGAAGATCGCCTTTACAAGGATGGTAAGAAGAGAGAAGTATAATACTTCTTTCTTTCTCAAACCGTCAGGGACCAAGACAATAATAGCCAGTTTTGCGGGGATATCCGAACGTATCGGATTCGCGGGAAAAAATTCGTCTTTAACAAAAGAAGTGGAAAAGCCGGGTGATGAATATCACAGAGCGGATGTGATGTTAGCGCTTGCGGGAGCTTTTGGCATTGATAAGGCGGATGGTACATATGAGTATTTTATCAGTGACATTGACAGGGAACATGCCGATAATATTCTTCGGGATGTTGGGGGAGGAGCAAGGCGTATGGTTGGAATGAACCCGGGAGGAAACTGGGATGCTAAGAGATGGCCTCAAGAGAATTTTGTGAGGTTAGCCAGGAAATTGCTCTTAAGATTTGAGGATATAGAGATAATGGTGACCGGCGCGCGAAAAGACGTGAATCTTGCCGATAAAATGGTGGAAAGTATAGATTTTGACAGATGTTATTCGGTCGCGGGAAAGACAGGGCTGAATGAACTGGCGGGGCTTTTCAGAGAGTGTAATCTTGTTATAAGCGCTGATTCCGGTCCTTTACATTTGGCCGCGGCTACAGGTGTTACGACCATAGGTCTTTTCGGTCCCACATCTCATAAGCTTACGGGGACAATAGGTAAGGGTAAGAATATTATTATTCACAACAAAATAGATTGTAAAGTGCCTTGTTATGAAGAGAATTGCGTGAAAGATCATATTTGTATGAAGTCTATAACTGTTAAGCAGGTTTTTTCCGCTGCCGAAAAGGTTTTATCCGAGAAGGTATGATATGCGAACCAGAAAAATAAAAAAGATACTGTTCATAACATTAAGCAACCTAGGTGATATTATATTGACCACACCTGTATTGGAAAAATTGTGTGATGAATTTTCTGAAGCTGATATAGACGTTATTACAGGTCTTTCAGGACAGGAGGTATTTGACGCGCATCCTAAAGTGAATGAAGTTATGGTCAGGAATAGGAGAATGGGACTTTTTGGACGCATGCGTGAAGTTGTAAATTTGACTAAGAGAAGATATGATCTGGTTGTAGACCTTAAAGGATCGTTGTTACCATACATGATAGGGGCGAAGTATCGTTCCAAGTTGTTTGTCTCCACTTGCGGCGTCAGACATAAAAAAGACGAACATTTAACCAGGATCTCGCATCTTAGTAAGGATGTATTAACAAGCACAAGGTTCTTTGTTCCCGCGGGTGTTCCTGAAAATAGTTATATCAAAAAGATCATAGCGGATGGGAAAGATAAAAAGATGGTCATCATTAATCCCGGCGCTAGAAGTCATCTTAAAAGATGGGGCGCGGAAAAATACGCGAAATTGTCGGATCGGCTGATCTCGGAATTGAAAACTGATGTTTATATTACGGGGGATAAAGATGATAGGGAGACGATAGACTTGATGTTAGGAGCTTGTATCCGGAAGGATCTTACGAATTTGTGTGGAAAAACAAATGTTATCATGCTTATACAGTTAATGAAACAGGCGAGTTTGGTAATAACGAACGATAGTGCTCCTTTGCATATAGCAAGTTCCGTAAATGTTCCGACTGTCGCTATATTCGGACCGTCCAATGAAAAAAAATACGGGCCTCTTTCAGAAAAAAAAATTGTTATAAGTCCAAAGGTGCCGTGCCGACCTTGTGAAAAAGCGCTTTGCGGGGAGGGACCGGACGAAGGATGTTTATCACGCGTAAAAGTTGATGAGGTATTCAGAGCGGCAAAAAAACTTTTGAGTTTATAGTGTTTGTAGAGTTTGTTGGACTTATAGGGTTTTAGGTATTTTGACTTTCAGGCTTTTTTAATCATGTTGAGTTTTTGGGTAGCGTTTTAGACTTTTTAACCGTACAAACTTTACAAACCATAAAATAAAGTGAAGATCTATGGGTGAGATCATAATCAAGCAAGGTGATATTACACAGGAATATGTCGAAGTAATAGTCAATGCGGCAAACACCCGTTTGGCGGGTGGAGGTGGAGTGGACGGTGCCATACATAAAGCGGCTGGATCTTCTGTAATGGACGAATGTAAGAAGATAGGTGGATGTAAGACCGGTAAAGCGGTTATTACAAATGCCGGGAACTTGAACGTAAAAAAGATCATTCATACTCCCGGACCTATATGGCATGGCGGTGTTTCCCGGGAAGAAGAACTGTTGAGAGGTTGTTATAGGAATAGCTTGGCTTTGGCGATCGAAAATGGTCTGAAAAGTATAGCGTTTCCGTCTATAAGTACCGGTATTTACGGGTATCCGATAGATAAGGCTTCTGAAATAGCGGTTTTCGAGGGGATGAAGGTTGTTGATAAGTTTGATAAGATCATATATGTCTGTTTTTCAAGTCAAGATCATAAGATATACGAAGAGACGTATGAAAAACTACATTAAGGGGATAAGTAGAGGTACGGCTCACCGTATCTTTATAACGCGGATATGGAGCCTAAACGCATATTAATAGCCAGGACCGATAGACTGGGAGATGTGATACTTTCTACTTCGGTTATACGTTTTTTTCGGGAGAAATATCCCGACGCGTATATCGCGTTTATGGTAAGGCCGGAAAACAAAGATGTGGTTTTAAATAATCCTCATTTGGATGAAATTATAACGTACGATAAATACGGCCTCAATAAAAGTTTATGGAGTACGGTAAAAATCGCGTTATTATTAAAAACTAAGAAATTTGATACCGCGGTAGCCCTGCATCCTACAAACAGAGTGCATTTAATGTTATTTGTCGCCGGGATATCCGTAAGGATAGGGTATAACAAGAAAATGGGCTGTCTTTTAACTCATAAGATCTTTCATGATAAACATAAAGGGGATATGCATGAGGCGGTTTACAATTTTAATCTTTTGGAAAAAGCAGGATTTGATATAAGTGGGGCGGATTTCAGGCCATATATGATAACTACAAAAGAAGACGGATTGTTAATAGATTCCGTTCAAAAAGATCATAATATCAGTTCTGATTTCATAGCCGTTCATGTTGGCGCGAGTTGTATGTCAAAGAGGTGGAGTCCCGAAAATTTCGCTCGGGTCGCGGATGAATTAAGCCGCAGATATAATCATGAAATTGTTCTGGTAGGGGGGGATGAAACGTCTGAATTTAGCCGTGCGGTAGTTTCTAAGATGAAAAGAAAAGTCTCGGATCTAACCGGTACGCTTTTGCTGGGAGAGCTTGCGGAACTTTTATCCCGCTCAAAACTATTTATTTCAAATGATTCCGGGCCCGTACATGTTTCCGTTGCGATGGGAACTCCGGTGGTGGTTATTTTCGGACGGAATGATCCCGGTCTTTCTCCTAAAAGATGGGGACCCTTGGGAGAAAAAGATATTGTTTTACACAAACCCCTCAATTGTTCTCCTTGCCTTGCTCATGAATGCGATAATCAATTTCAATGTTTACAAGCGATTACAGTGGATGATGTCGTACAAGCCGCCGCGAAGATTTTAAATTAGACGGAGCAGGTATAACTTATTATGTCTATTGGCGTTATATGTTTTCCTTAGTTTATTGTCAAATTTGGGATTCAGGTTCACTGACTCATAATTCTTGAAGTTTCGATATTTCTTGCCCCTTTCATATAAAAGTAATATAATAACTTCCGGTATTAATCTTAAAAAGAGGAGTTGTTATGTCTGGTGAATTTGAGGTCATATTAAATGATAACAATTTTAAACAAGAGGTGTTGGATTCTGATTCTCCTGTATTGGTGGATTTCTGGGCTGAATGGTGCGGACCGTGTAAGATGATAACGCCTATGATAGGAGAGGTAGCGAAAGAATATAGCGGCAGGCTTAAGGTGTGTAAATTGAATGTTGAAGAAGCTCCGAAAACATCGGCTTGTTACAATATTATGAACATTCCTACGTTGTTGTTTTTTAAAAATGGGGAACAGGTGGATAAAGTGACAGGTGTATTGCCAAAGAATAATCTTGTAGTGAAAATAGACACACATTTAGCTTGAATTAAGCGGGGGGAATTAGTGAAGCGGTATAAATATTCTGTTTTGAGCGATATTGTAAAGAAATTTGACAAAAAAAAGGTCGTGGTAATAGGAGATCTGTTGCTTGACCAGTTTATTTGGGGTGAAGTCTCACGTATTTCGCCTGAAGCTCCGGTACCGGTGGTTTGGGTAAAGGATGAAGGGTTTATGCCCGGCGGGGCATGTAATGTCGCGAGTAATTTAACGAAATTCGGAGCTGAAGTATCTTTAGTGGGGATCGTGGGGGATGATGAAAAAGCCGGTATATTAAAAGGTCAGCTGAAAGGTACCGGGATAAAGACAGATGGTATTATCACGGATAAGACCAGACCTACGGTACTTAAAACCCGCGTTATAGCGCATCATCAGCAGGTTGTGCGTATCGACAGAGAAAGAATAGACCACGTCGAGGGAAAATATTTCAAGAAAATACAGGATTATCTGGAAGAGAACATAAAAAGTTTTGATGGGATCATAATTGAAGACTATGGAAAAGGAATTATAACCCCGACGCTTTTGAAAATGGTGGTACCTCTGGCGAAAAAACATAAGAAAATAGTGGCGGTTGATCCTAAAGAGGACCATTTTTCATACTATAAAGGAGTCAGTGTCTTGACTCCGAATCACCATGAAGCTGCTAAAGCGGTAGGTTTCGAGCTTAAAAATGAGAAGTCTTTGATACGGGGCGGGGAAAAACTGCTCAGGGAACTTAGAGCAAAAGTTGTTCTTATTACTCTTGGTGAAAACGGGATGATGGTATTTGAAAAAGATAAAAAGCCGCATAAGATCCCGACGCTCGCGCAGGAAGTTTTTGATGTTTCCGGGGCCGGCGATACCGTTATTGCCGTCTACACCTTGGGGATTATCAGTGGCGCGTCACCGACACTCTCGGCGCATATCGCTAATTGTGCCGCGGGGATAGTTGTTGGTAAAGTAGGTGTCGCGATGGTCGAGAGAAAAGAGCTTTTGGATAGGTTGAAAAAAGAAGCGGAAAGGTCATAGAAGATGAAGATAGTAGCTGTAATACCCGCGAGGTGGCGATCTACAAGGCTTAAAGGTAAGGTTTTAGCGAAGATAAACGGAAAACCCATGGTCCAGCATGTGTGGGAAAGGGTGAAAAAAGCAAAAGAAATTGATGAAGTAATAGTCGCGGTAGATAAAGAAAAAGTGCAGAAAGCGGTTGAGTCTTTTGGAGGGGAAGCTGTTTTTACCTCTCAGGAATTACTTTCAGGGACAGACAGAATAGCGGAAGCGGCCAAGAAAATAGACGCGGAAGTTTTTATTAACGTTCAAGCGGATGAGCCGTTAATACATCCGGAAATGATAGATGAGTTGGCACAGGTGTTCAGGTATGAAGAAAATATACAAATGGCAACTTTGATAAGGCGTATACAGGATAAAGAAGATATATTGAATCCCAATATTGTAAAAGTTGTTGTTGATTGTAAAGGATACGCTTTGTATTTTTCCAGAAGTTCCATACCTTATATCAGAGATAAAAAGTTTGAAGAAGAAAAAGGACTCGATATAAATGAATGTTATTTCAAACATGTTGGATTATACGCTTATACCAGGGAATTTTTGTCCATTTATACGAATCTTTCCAGATCTATGTTGGAGGATAAGGAAAAACTTGAACAGCTTAGAGTTCTTGAACATGGGTATAAGATCAAGACGGTAGAAACGAGACATGGAACCATTAGTGTTGATACTCAGGAAGATCTTGATAAGGTAAGAGACATATTGGAAAAAGAAAAAGTGTGGGACGTGGAATAATGAAGAATAAAATCATAAAGATAGGGCGCGTAGATGTCGGAGACGCAAACCCTTTTGTTCTGATCTCAGGGCCTTGCGTAATAGAATCCGCTGAAAGTTGTAGAGAACACGCGGAGAAGATAAAAGAGATAGCCGCCAAACAGAATGTGCCTTTCATTTTCAAATCAAGTTATGACAAGGCGAACAGGAGTTCTATAAGTTCTTATAGAGGGCCGGGGTTGAAAGAGGGGTTAAAAATACTCGGTGATATCAAGAAAGAATTAGATATCCCGGTTTTAAGTGATGTGCATGATGTTTCGGAAATCGGTCCGGCTTCAGAAGTTTTAGATGTTCTGCAGATACCGGCGTTTTTGTGCAGGCAAACAGACCTTTTAGTTGAAGCGGCAAAAACAGGGAAGCCGATAAATGTTAAAAAGGGACAATTTATGTCGCCTATAGAAATGGTAAACATTGTAAAAAAGATAGAGTCTACCGGTAATGAGAACATTTTGCTTACGGAAAGAGGAACTACTTTTGGTTACAATATGCTTGTTAATGATTTTCGCGCGCTTGTCATAATGAAAGAAACGGGGTATCCGGTGGTCTATGACGCGACTCATTCCGTTCAGATGCCCGGTGGTATGGGTTCATCCAGCGGAGGGGATTCCAGGTATGTGTTTCCGCTTTCAAAAGCGGCGGTCGCCGTAGGATGTGACGCGTTATTTATTGAAGTGCATTCCGAACCGGAAGAAGCCATGAGTGACGGTCCGAATATGTTGAGGCTGGATAAACTTGAAGGTTATTTAAAACAGCTTAAACGAATAGAAAAGGCAGGTAAGCAATAATGAGTGTTTCCAGCGCGAAAAATGTTTTAAGGAACGAGAGCGAAGCTATCGCGAAGCTCATAGACAAGATCGATGAGAGTTTTGAAAAAATTATAGATTTATTAGCTGTAAATAAAGGGCGTGTTATCGTGACAGGTATGGGGAAACCCGGATTTATAGCTCAAAAGGTTTCAGCTACGATGTCATCTACCGGGACCGCTTCGTTATATCTTCATCCGGCGGAAGCGCTTCACGGTGATCTGGGGAGGGTTACTAATGAAGATGTGATCATAGCTTTTTCCAACAGCGGAGAAACAGAAGAAGTGGTAAGACTTTTGCCCATAATTAAAAAGATAGGAGCGAAACTTATATCGGTTACAGGAAACGCACAATCGACTTTGGCTGTTAATAGCGATTTTACTATAGATAGTTCCGTAGAAAAAGAGGCATGTCCTATGGGGTTGGCGCCTACAACATCTACTACGGCTATGTTGGCCTTAGGAGACGCTTTAGCTATCGCGCTTCTTGAGAAAAAAAATATACAGCCTAAAGATTTCGCGTTATATCACCCCGGGGGGTCTTTAGGAAAAAGATTGTTTTTGAAAGTAGAAGATATAATGCGTACAAAAGATAGGACTCCGATAGTCGCTTTTGACGCGAAGATAAAGGATGTTCTTTTGAAAATAACAGAGATGCGGGCCGGTTCAGCGAGTGTTATAGATGGTAACGGTAAACTTATAGGGATATTTACCGATGGAGATTTAAGACGGCATTTTGAAGACGGGCAGAATTTGTCGAATCAGCCGATCGGGGACATTATGACGAAGTCACCTACTACTATTACGGGTGAACAATTGGTCGCGGAAGCTTTTAAGCTGCTGACAGATAAAAAGATAGATGAGATACCGGTAGTGGATGATAAAGGGGCTCCTGTGGGGATACTGGATGTTCAGGACATTCTTAAGGCGGGACTTGTCTAGCAGTATAGATATCGAAAGGTTTATAGGGTTTGTGGGGTTTAATAGATAGATAGTATGTAGTGTGTGGTGCGGAAACAAAAGAGTTTTGGCATTTGTAAAACCAAATACTAAATACTAAATACCATGTAGTATAGGGTTTATTGAGTTTGTGGGAGTTTTAAACTTTTAAACCACACCCGCTTCTGTCATCTCGAGTGAGAGAGGAGTGTTAGCGACGAACGAGTCGAGAGATCTAATAGTTCAGATTCCTAATCGGGTTTTTAGACATTTTGACTTTTAAACTTTTTTAACCGTAAAGATAGATAAGAGATGAGGGTTTATATGAATGACTATTCTCCGGATATAATTGAGAGAGCAAAAAAGATCAAAGTCCTTGTTCTTGATGTTGACGGGGTGTTAACTGATGGACGAATGATATATGGGACCTATGGTGACGAATTAAAAAATTTTAATGTTAACGATGGGCTGGGTATAATGCTTATGAAGCGTGCCGGAGTAAAATGTGTGATACTTACGGCTAAAGGGTCGCGCGTTGTAAGGAAAAGAGCAAAAGAACTAAAAGTGGACAAAGTTTATCGTGATTTTCACTATAAGATAGAAGCTCTGGATAAAATTAAGAAAAAATTTAAAGTTGACAATAACGAAATATGTTTTATCGGTGATGATGTGATTGATATTCCCGTATTAAAGAGGATAGGTCTTGCCATAGCGCCGCCTAACGCGATGAAGGAAGTTAAGGCTGTAGTTCATTTTATCACGAAAAAATCAGGTGGGTACGGAGCGGTAAGAGAAGTCTGTGATTTTTTGCTGAAAGCTCGAGGTGATTGGGAGAAAGTCACGAAGAGATACTTTGAATAAAACAGGGACATGTCTTGTGATCTTTAATTCAAGGGGACAGGTTAAAACTAAAAAAGATGTATACAGCAAAAGTAGAAGCACAGTTTAACAGTGCTCATAATCTTAGAGGATATAAAGGAAAGTGCGAGGCTCTTCATGGTCACAATTGGCGTGTTGAAGTTGCCGCGCAGTCTAAAACTGTAGATAATATGGGTATGGTAGTTGATTTCAAGGAATTGAAGAAGAGTCTAAAAGGGGTGTTGTCCGATCTTGATCATAAATATCTAAACGAATTAGAATATTTCAAGAAGGTTAATCCAACTTCGGAGAACATCGCGAAATATATTTTTGAAATGATATCTCAAAAAAATACCGAATTAAATCTTAGGGCTGTAACGGTATGGGAGACGGATACGTCAGCGGCAACGTATAGTGAATAGTGAA
>JAGLIU010000126.1 GCA_023142805.1 Candidatus Omnitrophota bacterium
AAAGATTGTTACTTATGAAAAAAGCAGTGGTACTTTTGTCCGGGGGAGTGGATTCAGCGGTTACTTTATATATGGCTAAGCGGGGATATGAGTGTTATTCGCTGACATTTGATTACGGTCAAAAGGCGGTAAAGGAAATAGAGTTTGCTGAAAAAATGTCCGAAATCGCCGGGGTAGAGATACAGGTGCTTGATATATCCCTGCCATGGAAGGGTAGCGCGCTTTTAGATGATTCTATTGATGTGCCCGAAGGAGATGTGAGTCAAGGCGGCCAGATCCCTAGTACATACGTTCCGGCGAGAAATATAATATTCTTGAGTTTTGGGATATCTTTTGCTGAAAGCATTAAAGCGGATGCAGTTTTTATAGGCGCGCATCAGATGGATTTTTCTAATTATCCTGATTGTAGATCAGAATTTTTTAAAAGTTTTCAGGGAACGGTAGATCTTGGAACCAAAAAAGGTACTGAAGGACGAGGGATCAAGATCCTGACTCCCGTTATAGATAAAACGAAAAAAGAAATAATAGCGGAGGGAATTTTTTTAGGTGTTCCGTTTCAACATACCTGGTCTTGTTATAAAGGCGGGAATGAACCCTGCGGGAAATGCGAATCGTGTTTGTTTAGGAAAGAGGCGTTTGAAGCGGCAGGTGTGGCGGATCCGTTGATCGAAAGGGGCAAGGGTTAAGAGCAATATGCGGCAGGCTAAAATCTCGGAAATATTTTTATCATATCAAGGCGAAGGGCCATATGTTGGCAGTAGACAGTTATTTGTGCGTTTTTATGGGTGTAATTTAAGCTGTGATTATTGTGATACTCAACTGGATAGCTATAAATCTTTTTCAAAAGACGCGCTTTTAAGCAAAATACACGATTTTGAAGAGAATTATAATGAGCTTGCAATAACCGGCGGAGAACCTTTGCTTTATGCTGATTTTCTAAAAGGTTTTCTCCCGCTTTTCAAACAATATCGGCAGAATAAGGTGTACCTTGAAACCAATGGGACTTTGCCGGAAGAGATGGCTAAAATAAAGTTTCTTGTAGATGTTGTTTCGATGGATTTTAAACTTCCGTCTTCAGGTGGAACAGGTGAAGATGTATGGGAAAAGCACAAGGATTTTATTAAAACAGTACTTCCCCGGGAATTGATCGTAAAAACGGTTATTGCCGGGAAGACTACTATCGATGATATAAAAAAAATGGTGGAGGTTCTTGAGACATTCAAAGATAAATTTTCTATTGTGCTTCAGCCTGTGACCCCGATCAGTGGTGAGGTTGTGGAAGCGGACAACGAAATGGTCTCATATTTTAAAGGGTATATTGAGAAAGAGTTAGATAAGGACGTACACATAATAGGGCAGGTGCATAAGTGCATCGGGATCAGATAGAGGAATATCTGTCTTTGTGACAATGGAAACGGTATAAAAACTCATAATCGAGATAAAAGGATAAATGATGAAAAGCGAAAAGAAAACATATAAGGGATTACAGGAAGATGTAAGGAAAATTGAACTCCCTAAAGTTGATGTCTGGGAAAATAAGTATAATGATAAAAAATATACGGTGAGTTTTAATACTCCTGAGTTTACATGTATATGTCCTAAAACCGGGTTGCCGGATTTCGCGGAGATCCGGATAGAATATTCTCCACGTAAATATTGTCTGGAGCTCAAGTCTGTTAAAGAATATTTGATGGAATATCGTGAAATAGGTATCTTTCACGAACATGTAATAAACCGTATTCTTGAAGATTTTTCAAAAGTATGTAAGCCTTACTGGATGAGAGTCAAGGGAGTTTTTAATACGCGAGGCGGGATAACCACAACTGTAACGGCGGAATTTCAAAGTTCGTAGTTTACAGTTTAGAGTGTTGTTTAAGCTTCCTTACTTTTTAGATCCCTCCACTCCTCTGCTTCGCTAAAGCTTCGCAGAAGTCGGTCGGGATGACAGTGAGTTGACAATTTGGTCTTCGGTTTCGGGCGGGATTGTAAGTGGGCAACGCGTAGTTCGAGGGTTTAGACAATTAAACTTTTTCAATCGTATTGAGTTTATAGGGAATGAAAAATGGCAAAAATAAAAACCAGACGTTACTATATTTATTATCTCGCGAAAATAGTGTTTTTTATAATAGGGCTGATACCTAGAAAAATAAGTCTTTTTATCGCGGATTTTCTTGGAGAGAGAGCTTTCTATTTACTGAAAAAATATCGGGAAATAGCTATTACAAATTTGAGTTTCGCGTTCGGGGAAGATAATTCCGAGAAAATCGCTAAAGGTGTTTTTCGAAATTTAGCTAAGACCGGCGTGGACTGGATAAAGCTAATGACCTTGAAAAAGGAAGATATTGACGCGCTTGTTACAGAAGTATCAGGTCTTGAATATTTAGATGAGGCCTTAGCCAGAGGGAAAGGGGTTATTCTTTTTGCCTCACATTTTGGGAATTGGGAACTTTTATCGATATATTTGTGGGCTAACGGATACAAAGGAGCGGTTATTGCTCGACGCCTGTATTTTCATAAATACACCGAGTTTATTGAAAAATTGCGAAATAAATTTAACGCGTATGTGTTTTATAGGGATGAATCTCCTAAAAAGTTGCTTAGGATACTAAAGGGAGGCGATATCCTGGGGTTTTTAGCGGATCAGGACATAGATAGTGTGGATGGTATATTTGTCGATTTTTTTGGCAAACCCGCTTTTACTCCGGTAGCTCCGGTAAAACTTGGGATGATCACCGAGGCCGATATGGTTCCGGCTTTTATGATAAGAAAAAATGACAATACTTACAAGATGGTAATAGAAAAACCTATATCTTTGATATCCGGTAAGGATAAAGAAGCGGATGTTAAAAAATATACTCAGGCCTGGACCTCTGTGCTTGAAAATTATATAAGAAAATATCCGGAACAATGGGTGTGGGTACATCGCAGATGGAAAAGAAGCGCGGAAGAAAAAGTAGAAGTGTATTCGTAATTTTGGAGAAAAATATATGCTCAAAAGAATTGTGATGTTGGGTGCCGTTGTTGTAAGTATTAGCTTGGTTTTGTTCATGATATACGGAGCCAAATCTGAAAACGATACGGAGATTATTAAAGATCCCGGAGTTGGAACAGAGCTGGAGCAAAAGGTTTTATCTTTTACTATGGATGGACGAAGTTCCAAGGGTGTAAAGCAATGGCATCTTGAGGGTAACTCCGCGGAAATAATAAAGGACGATATATATTTGAATGATCTTTCGGCTGTCGCTTATGGGGATACTTATACGATATATCTTACTTCAAATAATGGGATATATAACAAGGAAGAGGGTCAAGTAGAGCTTATGGGAGATGTGATAGTAACATTGGCTGATGGCTTTATGCTTACTACGGAACGGGCCAGTTGGTCCCAAAAAACAAAAGAAATTTTTACAGATGCTGTTGTCCTGATAAAAAGGGATAAATTGACAGCGGTAGGTACCGGAGGTAAGGCGAATTCTGATCTAGGGGTCGCTTTTTTATTTAAAGAGGTCACTGTGTCTATGGAACCGGATACAACAGTGTATTGTGACGGTCCTTTGGAACTGAATTATAATAAAAAGATCGCGGTTTTTCATAACAATGTTAAAGTAAAAGATAAAGATGGAAAACTTTTTTCAGATAAACTTATTGTTGAATTTGATCCTGAAACAGAACAATTCAAACAGGTAACAGCGGAAGGTAATGTGAAGACCCAAAAAGGTAATAACTGTACGTTGAGTGAGAAAGCGATATATACCGAAAGCACTAAAAGTGTCAGACTTTTAGGCCGGCCTAGAATTATAATCGATCCTCAGGAGCTTGCGGAGTTTGACGGTTTTGGCGGCGCGATATAAAATGGTTAAATAGTTTAAGGAAGGATAAATAAATGCATTTATTGGAAACTCGGGATATAGTTAAGCAGTATGCCGGCAAAGAAGTGGTTAAGGGCGTGAGTATAAATGTTCGTAGAGGCGAAGTCGTGGGGCTCTTGGGGCCCAATGGCGCCGGAAAAAC
>JAGLIU010000127.1 GCA_023142805.1 Candidatus Omnitrophota bacterium
CGCCAGGATTCCGGGATGACGAAAGAGGGGAAGTCTTCGCCAGGATTCCGGGATGACAATAAAGTAAAAAGGCAAAAGGTAACTCGGTGCTCGGTACAAAGGTAATTTGGTATTCGGTACAAAGGTGGTTTGGGTGAGGAGTAAAACAACTCTTTTTGAGACCCTCCGGAGGCGGGCACGCGGATTACTCGGAATGGCAATTTTATAATATGTATACTTGACTTCTTCTCGTAGTTTTTGAATAATAGAGTTATGAAGAATTATCTGAGAGCGATAGTTTTGTTTCTCTTTACGATAGTGCTGCTTAATGTTGGATTAGCGCAGGCGAAAGAGTATTCCTATAACGGTTCGTTTTTTTCCTATGAAAGATTTCTTCCCGCTATGGTTTTGCTTGAGAGTATTCCTAGAAAAAGCGGGCCTCAAGGTGAGATCAACAAATTCGCGATAGACTTTAGTGAAGGTCTTTATGCCCTTTCATCGGAAGAATATACACGGGCTTTACAAAAACTGCTCCGGGCTCGGAGGATATGGCCGGAATATTTTGGAACCGATTTTCTTATAGCTCTTGTTTATGAAAGCCAGAGAGACATTCGAGTGGCAGCCGGATATTACAAGGGATATTTGAATAAATTGAAAGCCTTTGAAGCCGGTGAATATCCGATTTCCGGAAGGGTAATACAAAGTATAATCACAAGTGAGGCGGACAGGTATGATATCGCGTATGAACTGGTAAGAGATCATCTTGATTTTCGCGGGATAGATATAGATGATGTAAACATGCCTTTTTCCAGTTTTCCGGCAATTACCAGATTTGTGATTTTTGTATTTTTATTTTTAACGATTTACATGCCGATCCGTTATTTTATAGTACCGCATATGAAGAGACGAAAGAGAATGAAGTACCTTCAGGGAAGATACTGGATCTGCAAAAACTGTGATACGGCTAATTTGAACTTGCTCAAGGAATGTGGAGAATGTGGGAGAAAAAAATAGCGAAGTGTGTAAAATGTTTTTGAACAAAAATTTTGAAAACATTAACCTATATCCTATTTTGCCGTAATATTTCTTTTCTCCTGAGTAAAACTGAAACAAA
The DNA here is from genome assembly GCA_023142805.1 of Candidatus Omnitrophota bacterium. Classification (GTDB taxonomy): domain Bacteria; phylum Omnitrophota; class Gorgyraeia; order Tantalellales; family Tantalellaceae; genus JAGLIU01. Next base: position 1,094 of record JAGLIU010000127.1, read on the forward strand.
GTGAACCAGCTGACAAACACAATATTCAGACCCGAACAAGTGTAATTTTTATGCTTATTCGGGTTTTGTATTTTGTATAAAGAAGATAATCAGGTATAGTAGAAGAGGCAAAAAAAGGGGAGATGGAATATTCCGGTGGAGATACTTATTCTTCTTCTTCACCATTTATTTAATGCTGTTTGACTTTTTTGGTATAAAGTAATAGCTTGAGTTTGAAGCCGTAGAGGAAGTATGAAATTGGAGTTAAAGATCAAAGAACACAAAATTTTAAGGCAACTTTTTTTATAAAACACGGAAGGCGAAAAATAAGTGAAGATAGCTAACAAAATATCGTTTTCTTTTTTTATAACGGCTTTATTGCTTATAGGCGTAGCTGTATTTGCGGTATACGGGGTAACAAGGAAGACTGTGGAGAGTGTCATGTATGCTCATTTAACGTCAATCGCACAGTCAAGATGTTTCCATATAGAAACATTTTTAAAAATGAAAAAAAACACAATCACGCAATTATCAGAAAGTGTGGTTATTAAACATTTTTTACTGAAAGATAAAGATGATGAGGATTATGACAAAGGGTTTAACGATGTTGTTCAAAGATTAAAAGATACCAGAGAAGGCGTTGAATATGTTCATAATATTTTAGTTTTGGATAAAAACGGCATAATTGTTGTCTCAGATGAGGAATCAGATATTGGATCAGATCTGAGTGCGGACACTTTTTTCTCAAACGCTAAGGAAGGTGTTTTTATCAAAGATGTTTATAGGTCTAAGCGTGCCAAAATTTTATCCATGGCTTTTTCCGCGCCTATTACGAATAATGAGACAGGAGAATTTTTAGGTGTAATTACTGAGAAGATCACCATAGAGTATTTAGATAGAATAATTACTAACAGGACCGGACTTGGGGAGACCGGCGAGATTTATCTGATAAATAAATATGGCTATATGATAAGTTCTTCCCGTTTTATAAAAGACGCTTTCTTGAAACTGGAAATTGATACTGAGGGTACAAGAAAAGCTTCTAAAGATATTAAAAGATTTGGTGTGGAAGAACACGGGAATAGTCCGCGCTTGTATATAAATTACAACGGAGTTAAGGTTTTGGGAGTACATGATCATATACACGCGATGCAGTGGGTTCTTGTGGCGGAAATTAGCGGTAAAGAAGCTTTGGAATCGTTGTGGAAAACAAAATTTTTGTTAACTCTTATTATGATAGGTGTCCCTATTTGGGCATGGTTGATCGGAGTTTTTGTCGCGGAATTTACTTTTCGTCCGATTGAGAAACTGTGTAAGGGAAGTGTGATCGTCGGTTCCGGTAATCTGGATTATAAAGTAGGAACAGACTCGAAAGATGAAATTGGTCAACTTTCACGGGCATTCGATAAAATGATCGAAGATTTAAAGAATGTAGTTGTTCCGAAAAATTATTTGGGAGACATTATCGAGAGTATGCCCGAAGCTTTGGTTGTGCTAACACCTGAAGGAAAGATGGAAAAAACTAATAAAGAATTGTGCGATCTTTTAGGTTATGAGGATCAAGAATTGATCGGGAAAGATATTGGTTTTTTATTTTCAGAAGAAGAAAAAAAAATATTTCTTAAAGAATCAAAATTTGAGAAATTTCTTGAAACCGGAGAATTAAGAGGGGCGGAGGCTAATTATAAAACCAAAGATGGCAAAAAAATTCCTATGATTTTCAGCGGATCCGTTATGAAAGATAAAGGTGGTAA
>JAGLIU010000128.1 GCA_023142805.1 Candidatus Omnitrophota bacterium
GATAGCGCTATAGCAAGACGTTCTATTTTAGTCTCATGTTTATAACAAGTTGTGAAACAAATATTTATCTCTTAATATGTCGATTTGTCTGTTAGGAATATAATGTTTGTCTCAAAGCTGTTTTGTTTATAATAAGTTGTATAAAACGTCTTATGTTTTTCATATTATGTTTTTCATATTGAAGGAAAGTGATTTTGGAATTGAAGGGACGCGTTTTGTCCAATGTCCAGACTTGACCCCTTATGTTCCCACCTCCAGATAAACCAAAGAAACGAATAGGATTTCATACTGATTAAGGTTCTTAACACGAGCAAAGAAGAGTTGCACCGTCAAAACCGGGACGTTCCGCCACACCTCGGACATTTCCGTCCGCTTTTCCCCTTCGGGAAAAATGCTCCGGGATCTTGGCATGCCATGTAATAGCTATGCCGTTTCGTCCTCGGCGCCCCATAAAAACCTGCTCCCGTGTTGTGCCATAACTATACAATTGGATCAAGATCGTGTCTCTGAGGGCAAATTTGAGGGCTAATATCAATCATTCTTTATTGTCGATTTCTTCCAAGTTTATCTTTTTTACCGCTCCAAAACCCTTAGTTTTAGTAAAATTCATATTGCAAATAAAATTTTTCATAGCATCAGAAGGGTCTAATTGAGAAAGATTTAATCTGCTCAATGTTTCTTTCGGTACAGCCACTGATAGAATGGGTTGTTTTTCTAGATGGCCAGTTTGTGTATTAAGGGAATTGTCTAATATATTTACTACAACGGTTATTATTGGGAGCAATGCAAAGATTTCGCTTGCTATCCGTAGAGCAGAACTACATATATGATCTTGATATGTTTCATAAAATTGTCCTATTGGCATTTTTTTAGCTGAAAGCTTGCCACTTTTTAAAAGTGTTTTTATCTCTTTTGGGATAATTTGTTCACCTTTGCTGGTAACTGTTATTTCGGCCAACAACGAATTCAAGGGAAAAAAAACAGAATTAATTATATAATCTTCCATTTCATCTAACGGGCTAATGGTTTTAAAAGCTTCTATGTATGAATCTAAGTTGCCATTTAGCACTCCTTGGGAAATTTTTTGATCATTTTCCCATAAGGAGTAGTTTTGTTCATATAATTCTGTATTTTTTTTATGTTGCTTTTCATCTTTTTTTTTGGCTTCTTGAACATTTTTTCTTAATTTTTCTAGTTTTACTTCTGTTGTTTTGAATAATTTATGCAGAACGTTGGGCTTAAAATTGTTTAGCTTTGCCGTTGCTTTTATTTCATTTTCTCGTAAATTCTCAGGTTTTGATGGAGACACTTCCCCTTTAACCTTTTCCCAATTGAATTTTGCAAGACATACATCCTGCATAGAAATTAATGAATTTATCTTCTCCTCAAACTCTTCAACCTCGAAGGCAGCATTTTCAAGTTGTTGCCTTTTTGCTAATGCTTTTTGCTCGCACTGACATTCCCTTTCAGCTCGTCTGCTGGCGGCTTCTAGTGATCGTAAAGCTCCTTGCCATCCCATTTTTTCCTCCTAATTATATAGCTTTGCACCGTCTGGCGTTTTACCCTTGCAAGTGTACCCCTATTTGTGAGACCACCCGTCCCCTGCTTAAAAATGTTAAATATAAAGCTCTGCCCCCATTCTTATTTATAGATTGTCTTTATATTTGAACATTTTGTAAAGAAATGTAACTCCTATAACAACAGCTATGATAGACACAATATTTATTTGTATGAACAAATTATTATAAAGCAAATACAATACCCATGAAGCTACACAAATAAATCGTACCACAAATATTGGTATATGTGCTCCTATTAAACAAATAGCTCCTATTGAACATGAGATCAATGCCCTGCCAGTAGAAACGTTTATGGTTTTAATAATACCGCTTAACAAAAAAAGTCCACTTACTAAAAAGAGTGCACCAACAACCACCAGCAACTGTTTAGCGTCTTTCATTAGTTCTTCTTGAGTGTACTCTTTGTTCCACCAAAAAACTTTTTTATTTTCCATTATTCTCCTTTTGAACTTCTTATACGGGCTTTACACACTCCCCCGTCGGAACTGGGACGTTCCGACACACCTCGGACATTACGTCCTCGGCGCCTGAAAACCTCTACATTGTACCACAACAAAGCCCTTGATCCATCTTCGGGCGGGGTAACCCCGCCCCTACATATTTCTATTGAATTAAAAATCAAAATTCGCGGGACATTTTTCTCGCCAGGGTTTACGCTACTACAGGAAAAGTGTCCCCGCTGTGTCGCTTTTAAATAATCCCACACCTGTCCCTGAAAATGCCTATATAACTCTGTCTATCTAAACAACTTGCCCAACACGTCTGAGGCTATTTTCTTTTAGGGGTTCTTCCTTAAATAATGATGCACAAAAAATATTTTAATTATATGATTAAATCTATGCAAATATCTAAATTGATTAAGAACTTTTGAGGTGAATTCCAAAAAACTTAATTCAATTTTTCTTTCTCTTTTAAACCCTTCCAATTTTGGATAGCATGTGATGATTTGTGTAACCTCATTGTATTCGACTTTATAATGTGCAATAGAATTTCTTAGTTTATTATCAAGCACATTTTCTACAAAGCTATTCCATTTTGGGTCGTCAATAAAACCTATTTTACTTCCCAATGGAACATCAACATATTTGTTCAAACTTGTAGGCATATTAGACATTTGGTCATTAAAAGTATTAAAATTACCACGCATATTTATATTGCTAATGCCCGCAATTAACACCAACATTCTAGAGATAGCCTCTGAAAGATCTTTATATAAATCTTTATATATTTCAAAAGAAGATGTACTAATCTTGACTGGTAAATTGCCCTCAGGGTTTTCGATAAAATCAGAAAAGAGTGTGGGTCTAAGAATGACTTCTGATTTGAGCAATTTCGGATATAATTTTAATGAATCTTTTTGTGTGTTTTTCAAAAAATTTGTATCAATCAAGGTGTCGATAAAAGCATAGAAATTGTCTGGGTTATTTTCGTGGAGGTTAGAAATTTCCTTACTGCAAAAATCGACAAACTTAAATGTATCAGGTGGCCTATGTAAAGGAGCGAAGAACCATTCAAGCATCATATAGAGACATCTATTTATATCTACTGGTTTTTCGCATGGAAATTCATCAAGAGGAAGGTATTTATGAATAGTCTTTCGAAATAAATCAATCTTTTGGCCAAGATAGAAACGAATTAATGCATTTATATCTTCTTTTACGTCTAACGTGGCATCCAATAAATGTAATGTCTGCTGATATTCTAGAATTTTTTCTGTCCCTATCAGCATAACCGCACGCATAAACGGAGTCTGACCAGGTATATATTTGTCCGTATAGACAGGAAAATCTAAATGCAAGTCTGTAAAATAATTCGCCTTTGAATAATCACTTTCATTGATTTCTTGAGCCCCGGTTGATGTTATTTTCCATCTTACATTTTCAGGATCAAGTTTAAGCAATATATCAATGGGAGATTGACAGTTTTGACAAATAAATCTCAATTCTTGATTTTCCTTATTGGAAAACCCTATTCGACAGTGAGTAGTTGAGTGGCACCGATCACATCGTAGAACTGTATTTGCATTCATCCCCCACCTGTCCCCTGCTTAAATCGTATTCCAAAATCGTATTCCAAGACGCTCTACATTACCCCTTAATTTATAGGATGTTACACAACAAATATTATACTCTTAACATGTCGATTTGTCTGTTAGAAATATAATGTTTATCTCAAAACTGTTTTATCTACAATAAGTTGTATAAAACGTCTTATGTTTTTCTAATATATCTAACATTAAACCGAATGTAGGATATTCCAGGAAGTTTCCAAAGCCGCACGGAACTGTTGAACCTTATCCCTTGAGGAAATGATCGGCGGCAGTATCATGCTGACTGTAGACGCATTGCCTTTTTGAATATTCTCGAGCCAATCGTTAAGTATGGCGGAAAATGAGAACAAATTCGCGCTGACATCGGCATTGTCGATAAGAATTTTTATCGACATATTTTTCTGCAATTCAGCTTCCAACGCGTTTAAAATACCCTCAACTTTATCTTCTGTTGTGGGCTCGGTAACGATCGCGAGATATTCCCCTTCCGGGATCACTTGGTATCCTATCCGCTCAAGGGAGATGTCTTTTATAATACGCATCCGTGTCAAAGCGTCTTCTTTTTTCACCCCCAGCAAAGCAGATCTTTCGGCGATCTCAGCTTCTGTTATTATGTCAACTGTGAAATTTTCAGAGAAAGATAGCGCCGTCTTAACGGAATTAGTGTTGAGGGTCTTCAGCATTTCAACATCCTGATCTTCTACACCGGTAATGGTCAATTTAAAGGAAACTAATTTCCCCATAGCATTTATTTTTTTTAACGCGGTTATCATGTCCGCAGAATTACGCATAACTTCAATAGGAACAGTCAAACACATTTTTACCATTTTACGGTTCCTCTGAATAATCCCGCTCAACCGGCTAAAATCCGAATTCAAGTCGGTTGCTCTGACCAGTTCACGTAAAGGGTCAATAGCGAAATTTAACTTGGTTCGCAAACTAGTATCTTCTTCATTTGCGCTTGTTCCACTTTGAATCTTCCTGAGCGCATGACGGAATCTGCCTATCCCCGAAAGCGGATCAAAAGGAGATTTTACACCAACCGCGAATAACTCCTCAAATGTAGGAGCTCTAAGAAGCTTTTCTTCCCGCAACTGATTGGCAAACGCAATAGTGCCGCCCTTTTTTCGATAGCTCCCCCATTTTTTCAATCCAGATTTTTCTTCTTTAAGGATCGCGAGAAAGTCTGCTTTCGATAAAATGTTTTTTACATTCTTGGATTGCCACACAAGATCTCTTATTTTTCCTTTTGTCGCGGCACCCAAAGGTTCATACATTTTTTTTGTCGGGTCAAGTTTCTGTTCTTCGATAATATCCAAATTTCTGGAAGTTATCCAGGCACTCCAGTTGGTTATTATTCCCTCAGCGATCTTTGTAATCTCTGCCTCAGGAATATTATCAGGTCCATATAGTTTAAGGATCTGTTCGTTTATTGTCTCCAAAAGACCAAACTTAATATCCGTTTGTTTTCTCTTTTCTCTTTGGCGATCTGCATTTTCAAGCATTTCCTTCATTTCCTTCTGCAATTTTTTCAAAGCAGCATTCTGTTCTTGTTGTGACTGTCCTTTTTTTGAAATTTCCGAAAAGATTTTTCCCATATATTTTTTAAAAATCGCAAAAAACCCCACCCCTGGACCTATTAAGAGCTGATTCCCAATTGATGTTATTCCAATCTTGCCCATCGCAGACGCAAGTTTTTTTTCAAAAATCTTCAAATCTTTCTTTTTTAATCCGGTACTGGCTTCCACTATAAGAGATTTCAAAAAATTAAGTTCTTTTAGCAAAACTTCTCCTTCGGACAATATCCCGATATAATGAAGAAACTCGTGATGGATAACAGCGGCAAGAAGGTACTTGTTTGCGAATAGTTCCACCATAATACTCATATCGATCGGAGAATCGGAACTTCTAATCTCTATCGTTCTTTTTGTTTCCTCATATTTGCCAGAAGAATTCATCTCATAATGGATAAAACCCACTATTTTAAACCAATACCGCCTGAAATCTCCCAAAACAACAGAATCTAACTTTCTTTTATTCTCTACCGAAAACAATCTCAATGGGCATTCTTGAAGAAAATCAATAAATTTCGGGTTTTTATCAAAAATGTATCCAACATTTTCTCGAAGATCCGGAAAATCTCTCTTAATCCGATCTTCCCCCATAAGCCAAGTGATTTCCTCAACAATATCGTTAACCGCGCTTTCCCTGCTCGCATTGCCATCAATGCGGACTTCTCTGAAAAGCATATCAGGATCTTCCATAGCTTTTCGTACCGCGGTCTCGGCATCTTCACCACCAATTTTCCGAAGCGCGGTTACCGCCCCTTGTCGCACATAAGCCGGGTATTCTATGCTGTTGGAAGATACAGTTTTTAGGAGACTTACGACATAGTTCTTTGTCTCACTATTTTCATTTTGAACTAAACTCCCTAGTGCCGCTAAAACTGTGGATTTAAATCCTTCATCTTGCTCTTTCGATATGCTTTTCGAGTGAATACTCATCACAAAACGTCGAGCAATACTATCAGCATGTTCGATATGCCGAAAAACATCGACAATAAAACCTGCTTCTCCCGCATTGGCTATACCGGCAAAAAGAACCAAAAGCCCTTTCACTTCTTCTATACCTTCAGGATCGATCATTTTTGTTAGCTCTTCGTGTTTTACTTGGATCTCAGGCGCTATTTTTTTCCGCAACTTGGATTTTTTGGATAGTTTATTTAACCGTTGTACCGCACTGCGTATATCCCCAATAATATTATCTATATTTTCAATATTTAGTTCTTTATTAGTCATCCACTTTTTTATTTTTTTGAGAATTTTCGGCTTGTTTAGAGTAAAATCTCCTGAAAGTTGCGTGTTTAGAATACCATTTTCATGAAGCACCCCATCATCCCATTTGTCCTCTGGAAAAATAAACCTCGGATCTATCCCCCTCGCGCCAAGCACACGCGCTAAACGAGAATATTTTGAAAACTCTTTTTTTGAAACAAACCTCTCAACGAGAATCATCTCCTCGAGTATTTTTAAGGAATTTTTTCCTGTTTTCGCAAGCTTTAAGAGGAAAAGAAGATCAGTCTCTCTTAGATTAGCACACACATAAGTCGTATCCAGCTTATATCCGTAATAAGGTACTGTCATCCTTCTTTCTAGCAAGAAAATATCTTCACCATAAGGTTCCCATTCTTTGAGCTGAGAATTTACCAAAGTTCTCTTGAGCTGAGAATCTATCAAAGTTCTATTTTCCGCAAGTAATGTAACCAAAGTCAAATAACGGCTAAATGCTCCTGCATCATATTTCTTGGGTGAAAATAGTCCGGGGGTTTCAGACAAAACCCCATCTACATATCTCCATTTCCATTCATCAAGTTTTGATTCTTCGTAATCATCTGCATTCTCTATTGTGATACCCCTTGCCACATACTCCGCAAAATTTTCTGCTAGAACCTTCTTAATCCTATCCGCAAAAACTGCTATTTGATCCACTATACTGTTCCGTTCTATTGGATCAAACCGTAATAATTTCTTTTTAAGTTTCAAGTTTCCTATAGCTGTTACTACCTTTGTTTCTTTTTCGCTTAAGGGTTTTTTCTTCAACCAGAATCCCTGTGCTCGTTTCAATCTGATGGAGCCATTATCCAACATATGCCTTATAACAGCAGTTTTCTTTTCCTCATTGAAGAATGTCTGAGAAAAATTCTTATAACGACCGAGACTGTCCTGTTCCAAAAGGAACGGCCGTATCAAACGTTCGAAACGCCTTTCCGCCTCCGTAAGTTCATCGCCCGCATGAACAATATGTTTTTCAATTAAAAGATAGAGCTCAAACGCGCGGGCTATAAGATCATTGAACACAACATTATTATCACTCCCCGGCAGGCCCTGACCCCCAAGCATATCGTTATAAAGCATCATTATCTCATCGCTAGAGAGTATCGTCGCTTTGAGGCGTTGATACCTTGCGGGGTTACGCATTGCCTCTCGTTGCATAAGAACCTCATAGTCCTCATGAATAATGGCTCTGATAAGGAGAAGTGTGTTGTCGGCAATTTCAGGACTTATCAGATATCTGCCTGAAGGAAGAAGTAAAGCGTCCGCCCCGTGATTTTCCAAAAGCATTTTATATCGATCAGAATTAGCGATCCATAGCTGTCGGCTTCCTTTATATAAAGCGGCTATAAGATCACGTTGGGAATGAGGAATCTCTGTAACAGTCCACGGGCTCAACGAGGTGCTGTTGGTGCCGACTGGTTCCGCGAAAACTATTTGTGTTTGAATAATGTTAAATGAAAATGAAATTAAGAGGATGCTACTGACGATATTTTTGACTACACTGCGATCAACACAAAATCTTCGTTTCATAGCGCTCCTTCTGTTTAAGAGATTAATTTGTAAGGATCAATTTGCGGGATATAAAGAACATGTCATTAAAATTATCTTATAACAAAACCTCCTAAATTTCCAGAATATTACAACCTTTTTGCACGCTAAACCCCTTGTTGCTTGTATCTACATTACCCCATATTCAAATTATCAACTCGTTAATGATAAAATGGCTATCGAAAACATAACCGATTGGAACACCATCCACAATTTTCCCAATTGCATCATTAATTTTTTCTCCTTTTTATTCAATTGATTATCTGTTCCGATCATTGGTGTAGAGGCGGATCTGTGAGTCTACTCTTTAACCTTGGGAAAACAGGGACAGGGCAGATTCAAGTTGCTA
>JAGLIU010000129.1 GCA_023142805.1 Candidatus Omnitrophota bacterium
TAACCAAAATTTATTTCAAACCACAAAAAGCATCAATGAACTTATTGACAAACTAAGAACCCTCGAAAACACACACGACAATAACAGCGCACTCAACGCGATCAGTTTGAAATACAACGAATACTACTTGGAAATAATAATCGGCGGGTATACAATTCGATACTTTATACCAAATTTTCCCGACTGTAAAAACTTAAATCAAACGGTACAAAACCCCGGCGATCCTGATAATGTTGTTCAGTACAAGTCTATCGGCCGCTACTTGCATAAAATAGTCCTCGAAAACCGCGAACCTTATGAAAACTCTTTGAAAATGAACAAACCTTTGTTCTCCCCCTTAAAACACACAACATCCCCGGTAACACTTGAAAAAAAATCGGATTTACCGCGAGAAAAAAGCATGAAACCACATCCTGAAGTTTCGTGTATCAACAAAAAAGAAAAGAATAGAAATAAGAAAATATTTTCCCCAGCGAAAGTTTTAAAAAAATCAATGAACTTTACAGTTCATAAAGTCGAGAAAACCATATCCGGTATATTTCGTTTTTCACGACAAAATTGGAAAAAATTCGGGTTTGTGTTTTCCTTAAGTTTTATCGGATGTCCCGGAACCGCCTGGTCTCATCATTTTTTGAGAAGCGGCACGTTAGAACTTACAGTCATCCCCGACCAATGGATATTTACAAATCCTAAAGCAAACACATTATCCGGAATAGTGGAAGATATCCTCAAAGTCAGAGGGGAACAATACGACTATTCGAGCATTCAGACAGGAATAGATAGTTTTCTTAAAATGAATCCGGGCATAAAAAATCCTGATATTATCCTGGCAAAACAAGAAATCGCGGTACCCCGGTCACTATTAGGAGAAAGCCCCCAGCAAACAATAACATCTTTAACAAAAGAAAGTGCTGTCTCTACCGAGGAAACTTCTCTTAGTGATGTATCAAATACAAGTGTAACGGAAACCGTTCCTGAAATTCCAAGCGTTTCCGATATCGATAAAACTGTCTCTGCCGGAGAAACTCCTCCAGGTGATATATTGGATATAGGTGCGGCGGAAACCGTTCCTGAAACTCCAAGCGTCTCCAATATCGATAATGGGAAATTTTGGCAAAAAGATCAGATCGGAATTGAAACTCCACCGGAAAATCAAACTTTTTCCATTGAATTTGAAAACTATACAAATTTTTATGAAACTTCACCCTTTTCGACCGACACGCAATCCAACTTATCCCCCGACCTTGACGGACTGCATAATTTTACACAACTTATCTCGAACAATGAGCTGATAACAGGCATCATTGTAGGAATCGGAATCGGAATATTTATCGGAGGGTTTCTGTATAAATACAAAACCGAGATCAAATCCGCGGTTCACGTCGCTATAGATTTCTTAAAAAAAGGCAAAGGAAGCCTGCTGATCTCCTACCCCGCGTTAAAAGCGGTTGAACTTCTTGACAAACTGATAATCAAAATCACCGCGGAAGGAAAAGAGCTGTTTCTCCAAACAAAAGAAAAAAAAGGACTTTTTTGGGCCTGTTTTTTTCTGTGCGCATTTATATGTTGGGAAATTACCGAACATTTTATTTTTCCCGTTGTTGCCGCCGCGAAACTTCACCCGATCATAGGACTAATTCTTTCGATCGGAATAACCGAACTTAGTCTCAGCTGCTATTTGTTTTATAGATTTATCAAAGGACTGTGGAATATCTGGAGATATAAAAAACAAACTCCTCATTTCGATATAATAACTTCGAATTACGAATTAATTAACATGAATCCTGACAATGCTTTTAAAGAGCTGGAAAAAATCGTACACAAGAAAAAGCTTGAAGGAGCGAAAACTGTTTTAAATTTCATACGAGAAAATTATGTTTTTAAAAAATGTCCAAATACAGAAAAGTGGGAAATTAGATCCACCACTGATGTAAATGAAGTTTTCTCAGGAGAAACAATCCAGGATTTCACTAAATTATTAGAAAAGAAAATGAATTCCAAACAATCTCCGTTCGACACCATGCGTCGAAAACAAAAGAAACGAGTACTATCATATTTTTTACCCCAGATAACCAAGTTTTTAAAAACATTAAACGGGCTTAATCCCCAAAAAAAACCTGTTGAGGAAAACTTTGATCATAAACTTTCTTGTTTATTGGGATTTTGGGGGATCAATACAGGCCTATCAAGCATAGTGCTCGGGACATGGAGATCAATAGCTTCACTGGAACACGGTCCGTTAATAATTTCCCTGATGATCGCTTTACCCTTCTTCGGAGCCGGCGCATTTCTGTTTATCGGAGGGACTTTAGTTTTTCTGGCAGAAAAAGGAGTTATCGGTTCCTCAAAGAAATTAACTAACCTCTTAGTCTCTGAGAATAAAAATGAAAAGCAAATATGGAATTATTCGGGAACAGACATAAAAGTCTATGGAATAAAAGAATACATTAAAAAATATCATTCGGAAGCAGAATCGTCTTTCTCAAATCCGTCTATCGGAAAAAAAATCGCGTGGACCGAACATAAAAAAGACGGTTGTATTATGGTTATAGACGTTCCGTGGTTTTCAAGATTACCGGAAACCTGGCAGAATGAAATATTGAGACATGAGTATCTTCATACATTAAGAGCATCAAAGTTAGGCATAGAATACGTTAATTTCACATCTGACAACACACAAGAATATTATGAAAATATGATTATTTTCTTTACTCAAGTTATGGAAAAATTTTTGAGCGTGTTTCCTACTAAGAACCGTACGGTTAAACGTCCTACCTCCAAAACTAAAGATCAAGAATCGATCGAACCCGTGAAAGAAAAACATGATCTTCTCAAAGACGCGAAAATTCCGCGAAAAAAGGAATCCCTCGACAAAGAATCGTTTTATCGTAAGGAGAAGATCCTTACCACAGAAGAAACGTTTTTTAAAAATTTTGAAAACACAATTTCGGAACTTATTCACAACATGATCCGCATTTCGGTTGAAACCGCGGAAAAAGCACCATCCGGAAAAATAGGATTGTTTCTGGATATGGAAATAGCGGATATGGCGGGAAAACCCATGGATATTGAAATAAAAAGAGTTATTCGCGCTATCTGCAATATTAAAAATAATAATACCGAATTAACAAGATTTCTTGAAAGACTTGAGATAATCAGGTTTGAAAAGGAAAAATTTAAAACTAAAAAAGGAAATATAAATCCTGAAAATATGATCATTATTACAAAAAAATCAAATCTTGCTTTTTTTAATGATGTGCAAGACAAGGCGCTAATAGGCGCTTTTGATGATACCGCGACTTTTAGAAAAAACGCTTATATACCCATACCGGAAGTTCTGGTTTTTTTGCTAGGCAGATATTTAAAAAAAGACATATCAACTCTACTAAAGTATTACAAAAATATACCTAATATCATTCCGCTAAAACAACTTACATCGGATGAATATAAAAACATTTTTTCGGAACAGATGAAACACATTATAATAAAAATAGCGCCTAATGCTGTCGCCTTTGATACGAGTGAGCAGACAAAAATAAGAGCACATATGATAACTATTATCAAAAACGCTTGATCTAATATTTGTCTTGTAATAATGAACAGCTTCTAGAAAAGTCCGCCAAAAATAAATCTCCGCTTCGCCACAAATTATTCAATTGGGAATGTTTTCTTGTTAAGGAAAGAATGGAAAGGAAAGTTCAAGATAAGGGAACATAAAAATCGTCGCTTTTTTAAAAACATTTATTGAAAACATCAAAAAAATTCTCTTTTTTCACCATATCCTTATGATGTTTTCAATAAATTATCAATTTTTTTAATAACCCGATCTCTGTTCCGGGTTTCCCGCATAATAGATATGAACGAGTCTGTCATTTTACAGGCTAGCCCAAGCTCAAGATCAGAGATCTGACATTTTTCGGATATCATACAATCATCATCAATCTCTGTTTCTTCTTTTTCCTCTCCGCTTAGCAAAGCGCACACCGCGGAACAATACTGCTTGTTTAAACATACAATACACGGATCGAATCCGTGCTTTCTGGCATTCCGTAATATCATCAAACTTGTTTTAAGGATTTTCAACTTTTTCAATACTTTGAACCGTAAACTTAAAACATCGTTTTGGAATGAATGTAGAGTTATAATACACTTCAGATCGTTCATATATTCAAAAATATCTTCAAGATCGGTCGTTTTATTAAAGAGAAATTTTTCTATTTCCGGAGCCTCTCCGATCAACCGTGTACCCGTAAACATAGATGTCTTATTTTTTATCTCTTTCTTTATCTCTGCCGCGCTTGAATCCATGACCGTTTACCTGCCTTGTTTTAACTTTTATACAAATAGTTAAAAAATTTATTCTGTTTTTAAAGCCACCGTTAATTTACAGTTTTTTCATTACCCCTTCGGTCCAGTCTTTGACCTTGTCCATCTGGCTTTCAACGTCTCCGTCAATTTTTAAAGATTCATGAATTATTTCCGCCCCACACTTAATAAGTTTCTCATCCAATATATCAACCGCTTCACAAAATCGCGCATACGTGCTATCTCCCGGACCAAATACCGCCGCTTTTTTTCCTGATAGATCTACCTCTTTCATGTTCTCCTCAAACGAAATAAAATCATCCTGCAAAACCCCGTCTCCCCAAGTAGAACATCCTAACAAAATCACATCATAATCTAACATTATTTTTGGCTGAACGTTCTGTACATTACTAACATTAACTTCATGTTCCGTTTTACCAAATATATCAGCGATCTTTTGAGACATGCTTTGTGTGCTACCCAGCATACTGCCATAAATAATACCTATTTTCATTTTCTTTTCCCTCCCTATTTTTTGTCTTTCCATCATATATCAAAAACTCTCTGTTTTTCTTATTCCTTTTCTGACCATACGCAATCTGTGAATAATACTTTTTAACTGTCCCGAACTATCATAATTGGCGGGATGATCAATTTTACTTTGATCCATAAGCGCGTCTGACAACCCTTTTATCTGCTTGATCTCCTCTCTTAATATGCGCGCCGCCGTACTCCTACTCATGCCTTCCTCCTTTCTTTCCCTCTATACAGAAATAGAGCTAAATTCATTTTTATCCTGAAAATACATCGTCAGTTTATCCAGGAACCGCATAGGATCTTTTCCTTTATCCATCAGTTGTTTAAAAACACTCTCCACCTGCTTGTGTAATTCCATTAATTTAAGAGACCCGGTGGGATCACCGAATATTCTCCAACGACTTAACGCGGCCAAAGGTTTACTTTCCCTATAAATGAACCCCTTTATATCCTTTAATGGGTATCCGAGAAACACCCCTATTTCATGCGGAAAATTCCGGCCATTAAACCTCACCTTTAATTCATCCAGATAGTCTTTCTCCGAAACACATGAAAAATACCCAAACCTTTTAAGAAATTCCGCGTTATCGCGAATCATAAGAGTCCTTTTAAGTTCATCAGGATCAAAAAAAAGTAACTGCTTTCCCCTTAAAGTTGTTTTTAACTCCCTGCAGGAAAGTCCCAGATCATTAATAATATTTTCTTTCTCTTTTTCCCATAAATCCAGAAAATTAATTCCATGGCACCTCTCGGTATCGCAAATTCCCGTAAGAACAGACGGCTTAACTCCGACTAATACAGGAGAAGTCTGGATCATTAAATGTTCCACAATACACATCATCTCCTGAGAATGTTTTTTCATTTTTTCTTTTCCTCTCCGGGCATGTCAGTAAGTAGAAAGGCTACCTCTTCATCCATTATTTTTGAAGCGGCATGTTTGATCATCGCCGCTAAAGACATAAAAGTATCCGTTGTAAAATAAAGAGACACGCCGGAAATACCGACGTTAAGATGAACATTTCCATGCTGACATCTCTCGACATAGCCAAGCTTGTTATCATGCGCTAAAAGTTTCATAACTTTTTCCTCCGATCTAACAAGTTAGTCATACCTAACTTTTCCCTCAAAAAAAATCTCCCCTAGTTTACTCTGCCGCCCCGGTAAAAGGGAGAATCTTCCGGAGCGGCTTATTCTAATACACTCTCTTACAATTTAGAAGTCGATCTGACCTCTTATCCCATACACAAAAATACAATCATTATCCCCATCAGCGCTGTCCCCTACACCGTTTGGATCCCAGATAAACTGCATATCGGGAGATAGCGTAAGATGTTCATTTACTTTATAGGAATAATAAACTTCAAGATGCGTTTCATTGTCATGAGGATTACCAGCATCACCATACTCGTCGCCGGGAATAGCCTGACCAACGGCTATAGCGACAATATCTTCTTCCCGATCCCAGTAACTCCCGGTCATCTGACCACCAAGAGACCAGTGAGTTTCTAAGTTGCTTACTTCGGGATTCTGCCATCCAACTCGGCCGAATACACCGAAAACTTCCGTCAGTTTCTGATCACAACTAAGTCCAAACCCATAATTACCCCGTTCAAAGTCATCCGCGTTTTCGATCTTCGCGTGAGGCGCGCCGTTATACCAAACATACACGCGATAATTTCCACCCCACATCTCTTCATCATAATCAAACGCCACGGCCGGCATAAAATTGAGCTGTGCGCCGAGAAAAGGTTCATCAAAAAGATTTTCCCAATCAGCGTCTTCCTCCATATAGACCGTCTCAAGCTCAAAAGCGTTCAATATTTCAGGCGTAAGCAATATCCTGGCCCCGAAATTATTATCATCGGGCCAATCGATCACATCAGAATTCCTGAACATATGTCCGAGAAACTGCGAACACTCGTCATTCGCGTATTCGTTGGTATCAATGAACCCGGTAGCGTCTATTTTACCGGCTGTAAGAGTAATCTGCTGATCGAACAAATAATGTTCATACCAGGCTTCCGTTACATCCACATGCGCGGTTGATTCCCCGGCATCTCTGTTAACGTTGCTAAAAACGTTCAGATCACCTTCCAGAGTATCACCCTGCCCGACTTCCATATGAACAAACGCCATACCGTAATCATCAAATTCTTTCTCAACTTCCAGATCAACTGAATAGGATCCGTCGAATCTTGAATCTTCGCTGGAGTGATCACTGAGATCAGTACCTCCACCACCGGCATTATTGGCATTCGGCGTTCCCTGCCCGACAAAAGTCGCGCCCGCGTTAATGTTCAGACCTTCAAAGACAGGTCCAACTCCCTGAAGACGATCCATTTCATCTTCTCGCGCGTCAATGGTCCTCTGTTGAGTTACCGCCTTCTTCTCTTGTCCTTCCAGCCGTTTTTCAAATTCGGCTATCTTTTTGTTCTGTTTCTGAACTAATTGTTTTAATTCGGTCAGCTGGTCTTCTATGCTCTCGCCTTTCGCGAAACCGGTTGAACAAGACAAAAACAACAGTCCCAGAACTGTTAACATCACACTCACTTTTTTTGACCGCATTTTACCCTCCTTTTTTCCTTCATTTTGCAATTTATTTCATTTCCTTTGCCTGAACCCAGATTACAGCATCCTGCGACAACTCCTTACCCTCATGTGTCAGATCACCACCCGCTCCTAAAGCGGCGAATCCCCACCATCCGGCCCGGGGTATCCCAAAAGTAAACTCTCCGTCTTTATTCGCCTTGATCGTCAGTGTTACAAAAGCATCTTGAGGCGCTTTGACTTTTTCTTTTTTTGAGAACTTATTTCCTACGATGTCATGATTTAAATATTCCACCTCGATCTCACAATAAGGAACAGGCTTTCCTTTCCTCTTGACAATTCCTCTGAACACATTCCCCGCCCAAAGCCCGTAGGGTTTATCTAAAGGAATAATTTCAACCGGCAATCCGATCTCAGCGTCCCAATCGGTCGGAGCTCCGGCTACATTCAAGATCACCTTGGTTATTTGCTGGATATAAACATCCTCCGACCCTTCATAATAGGGTTCCGGGACAACATAAAAAAGATAATCCCCCATTCCCCTTAACTTGTAAAACGCCTCATAAGCTTTACCTTCATTAGTAAGACTCTCAAACATGATCGGTGTCAATTTGCCCATCAGATCCTTCTTTTTCTCCTTGTGAACCACCCCAAATTCCAGAGGCGTCTCCATATCCATGGTGTGTCCCGCTTCAAACGGGTGTGTAAACACCAGCTTAAGGTTTACTTCTTCCCCCTTCGCGAGAGCGCTTTCTTCAGTATGTATAAGCTGAAAATGCGCGAAAGCGGGGCCACTGAATGCCAGCATCGCGACTAACAGCGGCAACAAGATCAATCCGGTTTTCTTCATTCTTTCCTCCTTTTTAAAAGTTAGTTACGTCAAACTTCCAAGTTAAATTTTTTTCTATTCGGTAATATCGTCTCCGTCTATCTCTACCAGATGTCCCGGCCCCGCGTCATAGTGAACCTTGTAGGGCACACCTGGATTATTGAAAGTAAACTCGCTATCCTCATCCATTTTCCCCGCTATAAGAACTTTTTCATCATTCTTATCTATCACTCTTACCGCGATCCCGGTGCCTGAGGAACCGTCGGAAAACCCGCCTTCACAGGTTATAGTTCCGTCCCCGTTATCCCAGCATGAACAAAGTGGGGTATGCCCAAAAACCCGCGATACCGGCAGCATCAGAAAAAACCCCAGCACCATACACGCTGTTAATACAACACCGATCCTTCTCATCCGTCTCACCTCCTTTCTCTAATATACCAATTCTGTTTTCCCTTTAATACAAGCCGTTATTAGGGTAACCTCCAACGCTAAGATATAAAAAGCGACCATAGCCTGCAAACCGCTCAGCCCCAACAATCTTCCTCCGGTAAAAACAAGTACGGAAATCCCTATGCCCAGCACAATAGGATATACAGCGGCAAAAAGCGCCCATTTTATACTTCCGGTCTCTACTTTTATCATCAAAAGGGTGGGAATACATGGAGGATACATAGCCATGAAAAGTATTAAAGCCAACGCGTGCAGCGGCGTCCAGCCCTTTTCTTTTCCTTTCATCCTATCCTCCAGCCTTATACCTCCGTCGTCCGGTTCTGCCTGATAAATGCTCCCTAAAGTCGCCACGCTGTTTTCTTTAGCGGCAAAAGAACTTAAAAGAGCGATGTTAACACGCCAGTTAAATCCTGAAAACCTTGTAATCGGTTCAATACAGCGCCCCGCTTTACCTAAATAACTCGATATTAAGATCTCATCTCTCATTTCTCTTCTGATCTTTTTTCTTGCCTTGTCCATCTTTTTATAGATCTTTGACACTTTCGCGGCATCTTCATCTTTCATTTTTTTATCATCTATCTCATATTTACCTCTTTTCGCTATCTTAAAAAAAT
>JAGLIU010000013.1 GCA_023142805.1 Candidatus Omnitrophota bacterium
TTTTTTTGGTTGCGGGGGAAGGAATCGAACCTCCGACCTTGAGGTTATGAGCCTCACGAGCTACCTCTGCTCCACCCCGCGCCAGATATATACGAATGAAGATTATATCAAATCTGTTGGAGAGTAGCAAGGTTTTTCCTTAAATGTCGCCGGTTCCGGTTTTACCCGGGTCGCTTACTTTTTGCGTTATGATCAGGGGCTATTACTCTCTATTTATTGACACAAACCACTATATATGTTATAAAAATTATTCCGATATATAGTATATACCCAACGATAGGAGAGATAAAATGATAGAAAGGTATACCCGCCCGGAAATCGCCAAGATATGGCAGGATGAAAATAGATTCCAAAAAATGTTAGATGTGGAAATCCTTGCGACAGAAGCATTTACCGCACATGGAATGGTTCCGTCCGAAGCTTTAGAAGTTATAAAGAAAAAAGCTAAATTTAATGTAGAAAGGATAAATGAAATAGAAGCTAAAACTAATCATGATGTAGTGGCTTTTATCAAAAATTTATCTGAAAATATAGGAGAGGAAGCCAAATACTTACATTTTGGTCTTACCTCGAGTGACATACTGGACACAGCACTTTCTGTACAGATGGCTGAAGCGATGGATATTCTTATTGAAGGTACAAAAAATCTAATGGAAGCGTTAAAACAAAAAGCCATAGAATATAAGGATACGCCGATGATCGGACGTTCTCACGGAGTACATGCTGAGCCCACTTCATTTGGTCTTAAAATGGCGCTGTTTTATAAAGAGGCTGAAAGAGGACTTAAAAGGCTGGAAGCCGCTAAGGAAGTTATTTCTGCCGGTAAAATTTCCGGGTCCGTAGGGACTTTCGCGAA
Source organism: Candidatus Omnitrophota bacterium (assembly GCA_023142805.1). Lineage (GTDB taxonomy): Bacteria > Omnitrophota > Gorgyraeia > Tantalellales > Tantalellaceae > JAGLIU01. The sequence goes on from JAGLIU010000013.1 coordinate 857, forward strand.
TGTTGATCCATTTGTTGAGGAATATGTTTGCGAAAAATTGGGATTAAAACCGGCAGGTGTTTCAAGTCAGGTTTTGCAGAGAGATAGGCACGCGGAATATCTAAATGCTATAGCTTTAGTCGGAGCGACGCTTGAAAAGCTGGCAGTTGAAGTGAGAGGTTTACAAAAAACAGAAATAGGTGAAGTTCAGGAGTATTTCGCGTCCGGGCAGACGGGGTCGTCTAGTATGCCTCATAAGAAAAACCCTATTATATGCGAAAGAGTTACAGGGCTTGCGAGAGTTTTAAGAGGGAACGCGATGGCCGCGATAGAGAATGTTGCTTTATGGCATGAAAGAGATATTTCACATTCATCTGTTGAAAGAATTATTGTACCGGATTCAACGATACTTTTAGATTATATGCTGGATAAAATGACAACACTTGTTGAAAAACTTGTTGTTAATAAAGAGAAAATGCTTAAAAATATAGGCGCGACAAGGGGGCTTATCTATTCACAGCACTTAATGTTAGGATTAATACGTAAAGGCGCTACACGTATGGAAGCGTATGACATTATCCAGACCATATCTTTGGACGTTTATGATAAGCATGGTAATTTTAAAGATTTTTCTTTTAAAAACAAGGATGTCAATAAGTATATGACAGAACAGGAGATTGAAGAGTGTTTTGACCTGAAATATCATTTAAGACACATCGATACTGTGTTCAAGAATATAGGATTATGAAAAAAATAACTTATAAAAACGCGGGTGTTGATATTGATAAGGCGGATGAGCTTATCAAAAACGCTAAAAAACTTATCGCGACTACACGACTCCCGGGGAGTATTGACTCGATAGGCGGTTTTGGCGGGATATTCGATCCTAAAAGTAAAAATATTAAGGATCCTTTGCTTGTAGCGGGCACGGATGGGGTAGGGACAAAGCTTAAGGTAGCGTGGATCGCCGGTAAACATGACACGATAGGAATAGATTTGGTAGCGATGTGCGTGAACGATGTTCTATGTGTAGGCGCGAAGCCTCTTTTCTTTCTCGATTATTTCGCGTGCGGGAAATTAGATAAGAAGATCTGGAGTGATGTTGTAAAGGGTATTGTTAAAGGATGTAGGGAAACAGGATGCGCTTTGTTGGGAGGAGAAACCGCGGAAATGCCCGGGATGTATAAAAAAGGTGAATACGATCTAGCCGGGTTTAGTGTAGGGGTCGTGGATAAAAAGAAGGTTATAGACGGAAAAAAAATAAAAACGGGGGATGTGCTTTTAGGTTTGGCGTCTACAGGACCGCATTCTAACGGATATTCTCTTATAAGAAAAATGTTCAGCGCGAAAAAGATCAAAGAGCATCATAAACTGTTTTTGAAGCCTACCGCGTTGTATGTGAAGCCGTTTCACGCGTTAATGGAAAAAGTAGAGATAAAAGGAGCGGCGCATATAACAGGCGGAGGATTTTATGACAATATTCCCAGGATGATGCCAAAAAACAAAAAAGCCGTGATACAAAAGGGTTCGTGGAGTGTTCCTAAAGTTTTTCAAATAATAAGGGCGGAGAAAAAGATAGAAGAAAGAGAACTTTACCGGACATTTAATATGGGCATAGGGATGGTTCTTGCTCTCAGTTCAAAGGACGCGGAAAAAGCGAAGAAAATATTAGAGGCGAAATTCAAGTTGAAAAGCTGGGTTATCGGAGAAATAAAAAAAGGGAAACATCAAGTAGAGATCGAATAACAAGAAAAAACTTTAAAGTAAGAGTAACCGCGATATGTTTAAAAATTGAGATTTGATAGTTAGCGGAGAAAGTTAATAGATATGAATGTATTGGTTATAGGGTCAGGCGGGCGCGAACACGCGATATGCTGGAAGTTGAAACAAAGCGCGAAAGTCGGAAAACTATATTGTTCTCCCGGGAACGGAGGCACGGCAAAAGACGCGGAAAATGTTGAGCTGAAAGTGTCAGACCATAAGGAAGTGATAGATTTTTGTAAGGATAAGCAGGTAGATCTGGTTGTTGTTGGGCCGGAAGCTCCTTTAGCGGTTGGGATCGCGGATGATCTGGAAAAGGCGGGGATAAAAGTGTTCGGGCCGTCGTATTCCGCGAGCAGGATGGAGTCCAGCAAGATCTTCGCTAAAGAATTAATGGGCAGATATAACATTCCCACGGCCGCTTTTAGGATCTTTGACAATATTGAAGCGGCAGAAGAATATATTCGTGAAGTAGGGGCTCCTATAGTAGTTAAAGCGTACGGGTTAGCGGCAGGAAAAGGAGTTGTTATAGCTGAGACTGTGGAAGAAGCTGTTGATGCCGCGAAAAGTATGCTTGTTGATAAACAGTTCGGCTCCGCGGGATCAAAAATAATAGTTGAAGAATTTCTTACAGGGGAAGAGGCCTCCATACTTGTTGTAACGGATGGAGAGAAAATTATTCCGATGGTAACAAGCCAGGATCATAAAAGGATCTTTGACGGGGACAAAGGCGCTAATACGGGAGGCATGGGGGCATATTCTCCCGCGCCGGTCATAGATGAAAAACTTTTTGATGAAATAATGAAAACTATTATAGAGCCTACGATGGAAGGTTTAAAAAACGAGGGAATAATTTATAAAGGGGTTTTATACGCGGGGATAATGGTTACTTTGGAAGGGCCCAAAGTGCTTGAATATAATGTACGTTTCGGGGATCCCGAGACGCAGGTCATAATCCCGCGAATGAAATCGGATCTGGCGGAACTTTTTATGGCTGTCGCCAAAGGCGATATTTCCGACCAACAGGTTGAATGGGATGAAAAGGAGTACGTTTGTGTGGTATTGGCCGCGGGGGGATATCCCGGTGTGTATGATAAAGGAAAAACTATCAGTGGGATCGAGCAGGCCGAAAAGGAAAAGGCCATGGTGTTTCATGCCGGAACAAAAGAAAAAGGAACAAAGATAGTTACATCAGGGGGTCGGGTTATTAATGTTGTCGGCAAGGGGAATGGGATCGAAGAAGCGGTTATAAATACATATAGAGCTGTTGAAAAAATAAACTTTGAAGGAATGCAGTATCGATCTGATATAGCAAGAAAGGCGATTGATAGAGCAAAAAATTGATTCAAATGGATTCAATCCCGTCCGCGTTTTGAGGACGGTATAAAGAAAGTATATCAAACGTGATTAAATCCTAAGGAGACAAAAATGAAAAAGAAACCAGTAGTCAGCGTCATTATGGGGAGTGATTCCGATTTGACAACCATGATGAATGCCGCCGATACTTTGCGGAAGTTTGGGATCGCTTATGAATTAAAAATATCTTCCGCGCACAGAACACCGGAAAAGACCGCCGCGTTCGCGAAGAACGCGAAGAAAAAAGGCATAAAAGTCATTATAGCCGGGGCAGGCGGAGCGGCTCATTTGGCCGGAGTTATAGCCGCACATACTACTTTACCGGTGATCGGAGTGCCGATGGAGACTGTTTTGGATGGGGTGGATTCACTTCTTTCTATTGTCCAGATGCCGGCGGGGATACCCGTAGCGACCGTAGCGGTAGGCAAAGCAGGCGCGATCAACGCCGCGATATTGGCCGTTCAGATATTAGGGGTAAGTTCTTCAACCATCAATAAAAAATTGGAAGATCACAAAAAGGAATTGATAAAAAAAGTGGAAGCAAAGAATAAAAAAATAGAGACAACCGTTCTTGTGACAAAACAAGATCGCGGGAAAACGCGCAAAAATAAAAAATCCTGAGTTTTTCAAGAAAGGAAAGAAAAAGATCGGATAATAAATATGAGTAAAACCAAACATGTACTTTTTGTCTGCACGGGAAACAGTTGTCGAAGTATAATGGCGGAAGGGTATTTTGAGAAACGAATTAAGGAAGAAAAACTGAAGGTGGAAGTTAGATCTGCCGGCACGCTTGGGATAGAAGGGATGAAGCCTTCCCGGGAAGTGATACAGTTGTTCAAAGAAGAAAAAATTCTGCCGGAAGAATATCGATCTACACCCCTTACAAAAGAACTGGTTGAGTGGGCGGATATTGTTCTTGTTATGGAAGACAGGCATAAAGAAACAATACTTACAGTTGTTCCCGCGGCGGAAAGCAAAATAAAATATCTTAGAGGATTTGATCCTGAGACAGAAGAAAAAGAGATCCCTGATCCGATAGGAATGTCTTTTGAAGCGTACAAAGAAACTTTTGATGTTATAAAAAAAACGATAGAAGGACTGATAAAATGGGCAAAACAATAACTATAGGAGCTGATCACGGCGGGTTTAAACTTAAAGAGCGGATAAAGGTTATTCTAAAAAAAACGAAGTATAAAATAGAAGATGTCGGAACATATTCCGACGAGGCGTGTGATTATCCTGTTTTTGGTTTTAACGCGGCAAAAAAAGTTTCACAAAAAAAAGCGGAAAAAGGTATAGTAATATGTAAAAGCGGGATAGGGATGTCCATTATTGCTAACAAACTTCCGGGGGTGAGAGCCGGAGTTTGCGCTAACGTAGCGGATGCGGCAAGTTCCAGAAAGCATAACGATACGAATGTTCTGGTTTTATCCGCGTCTAAATTAAGCGGCAAGAAAGCCGAAGAAATAGTAAAAACGTGGATGAAAACAAGCGCGCTTAAAGGGCGCCACGCGCGGCGAGTGAAACAGATCATCGCGTTTGAAAAACAAATGTTTAAATAAGAGCGGACTTTAACGTTTTCTAAGAAAAAAATGGACGGTAGATAACCGAACACAGCTAAAGGGGAGAAAAAATGAGACATTTAAAGAATGCGGATCCGGAAATATTTCAAGCGGTATTGAATGAAACAAAAAGACAAAATGAAGGTATAGAGCTTATCGCTAGCGAAAATTTCGCGTCAAGAGCCGTTATGGGCGCGGTATCTTCGACGATGACAAATAAATACGCGGAAGGGTACCCGCATGCGAGATATTACGGTGGTTGTGAATTTGTAGACCAGGCGGAAGATATAGCGATAGAAAGAGCAAAGAAACTTTTTGGGGCGGAATATGTTAATGTTCAGCCTCATTCAGGTTCGCAGGCGAACATGGCGATCTATTTTTCAATGCTTGAGATGGGGGACACTGTTCTTGCTTTAGATCTGCCTTGTGGCGGGCATCTCACCCACGGACACTTTAAGAACTTTTCAGGAAAATATTTCAATATGGTTTTTTATGGGGTTGATAAAGAGACTGAAAGAATGGATTTTGATGAAATAAAAAAACTCGCGTTGAAACATAAACCTAAAATGATCATTACAGGAGCTTCCGCGTATCCTCGAACGATCGATTTTGCCGCGTTCAGAGAGATCTGTGATGAAGTAGGAGCGATATTTATGGTGGACATTGCTCATATAGCCGGATTGATAGCGGCCGGGGAGCATCCTAGTCCCGTGCCTGTCGCGGAGTTTGTTACGACAACAACGCACAAGACTTTGAGGGGTCCTCGCGGCGGAATGATCATGTGTAAAGAAGAATTTGCGAAAAAGATAAACTCGGAAATATTCCCGGGAATACAGGGGGGCCCTCTTATGCATGTGATCGCGGGTAAAGCTGTCGCTTTTAAAGAGGCGCTTGAGCCTGAGTTTAAAGAGTATCAGAAAAATATAGTAAAAAACGCTAAGCAATTAGCGGAGAGTCTGCGGACTAAGGGGTATCGTCTTGTTTCCGGCGGTACGGATAATCATCTTATGTTAGTGGATCTTTCAAAGAAAGGTATTACAGGAAAAGAAGCGGAGATATGTTTGGATAAAGCGGGGATCACGGTTAATAAGAATCTTATTCCTTTTGATGAAAAGAGTCCTTTTGTTACAAGCGGGATAAGATTGGGAACTCCGGCAATAACTACTCGAGGAGTAAAAGAAGAAGAAATGAAGAAGGTGGCGGGATTTATTGATACAGCTATACGTTCACGTGAAGATGATGAAAAACTTGCCGGTATTAAAAAAGAAGTTACAGAGTTTTTGAAAGTGTTTCCGTTGTACGATGAATGGACAAAAGAGATGGAAGGAATATAATTGTGACAGAACCCGAAAAGCGGCAAAATGACGATAACGCGACACGAATAACAGACAGCGAAGGGAGAATAACCCGTCCCAGTTGGGATGAGTATTTTTTAAAAATAGCGGGGCTTGTCTCGACAAGATCCACGTGTCTTAGAAGAAAAGTAGGGGCGGTTGTAGTTAAAAAGAAACAGATATTAGCTACGGGATATAATGGCGCGCCTACAGGAATAGAACATTGTGATAAAGTAGGATGCTTGAGAGAGAAACTTAATGTACCTTCAGGGCAAAGGCATGAATTGTGCAGAGCACTGCATGCTGAACAGAACGCGTTTTTGCAGGCAGCCAGACATGGCGTGAGTTTAGACGGGGCGATACTTTACGTAACAACACAGCCTTGTAGTATTTGCGCTAAAATGATAATAAATGCCGGCATAGAAAAAATAATAATTGAAGGAAAGTATCCCGATGATTTTGCCGTGGAATTTTTAAAAGAAGCCGGGGTCGAAATAATTGTGAGGGAAAAATGAGATGTCCTTTTTGCGGTAATATTGAAGACAAAGTTATTGATTCACGTATGAGCGGAGAAGGCCTTAGCACAAGGCGCAGAAGAGAATGTTCGAAATGCGGCAAAAGGTTTACGACTTATGAATATGTTGAAAAAGCTCCGCTTGTGGTAGTAAAACGAGATGGAACCAGAAAGCGGTTTGATCGTGAAAGAATAAAAGAAGG
>JAGLIU010000130.1 GCA_023142805.1 Candidatus Omnitrophota bacterium
AAGCTGTTTAAAATGCCACCTGGCATACAATGCATTTTAAAGCTTTTACACCAGTCTTCAGGGAAGTAATCAAAGTTGCCTTTGCCAAGTTCTCTTGTAATATACACCTGTTCGGTTTCGTTTTTATTCAATACTTCTTCATGTTGGTTGTTGTATTTTTCCAGTAAATGATAATTCCCACCTATTTCAAAACAAAATACTGAGGCTTGACCTATTAAACGTCCTGGTTGTGACCAATTTTCAATTATCGCCAATTTATCTGAATAGGTGAAAAAACAGTCAATATTGTCCAATATCAAAATGTCTAGATCTAGGAACATTAACTTGCCTTTTAGGTCAAGCACCTCTTTGTCAAATAAAGCTAGTTTGCGCCAGGCTCTGCAATAACGCAGATATTCTTTTGCTGGTTCTCGGAATCCCGGCAGTGCACTTATCTCAATCTCTTTATTTATACCTTCTTTAATATCAGTCATGCAGATGAAACGGAAGGGGAGCGTTATATTTCTTTTTACCATATTATAAAGAATATTGACATATTCTGGTCCATATTTGGTTCCCCATTTCATACAGACAATATTGACTGGATTCATTAAGACAATTTTCCTTTTAGAATTAATAAGTTTATACGCAGTTCTTCCTGCAGTTGTTTTTCATGCGAATATTTATCAAATGACACCAGTGGAGCAAAAGTTCTCACAAATTAAATGTTACTTCCGATATACGGTTTTTAGTGCATCTCGAAAGGGTGAACGGAAGATTTTTTTGTGGAATTCAAATCCAGCACGCATACATAATTTTTTTATTGTTTCCAGATTAAAATAAAATAGATGTTCAGGGGGAATAAAGTTATCCCATTTTTTCCCTAATCTTTTTGCTTTATAATGGCCGAAATCAGGAACACCAATTATTAGGAAACCACCTGTTTTCAATAGTTCATGCACTTTCTGAAGGCTTTCAAGAGGATTTAAGTGGTGTTCAATAACATCAAAGATTGTAATAAAATCAAAATAGTTTTTCTTTAAATGAGGATAAAAAATATCTCCTTCGGAAATATTAACTTTAAAAGTTTTTTGCCCAAAATTTATCGCATGGTGCGATGGATCAACACCAACTGCTTCCCAACCAGCATCTTGAGCTGTTTTAACAAGATAGCCGAAACTGCAACCGACATCTAATATTTTGGGTTTTGCTATTTTTGACAATTTTTGTAGACGTCGCAATTCACGGCGGGCATCTCGGAACTTGGATTTCATCTTTCGGGGGCTACTTACATATAATTTGCCATAGGTTCCTTGATAATATTGCTGTAATTCTAGTGGAAGGGGTTGAGGATTTATGTAAGATAAGTCACATTTACAGCAACGTACCAATTTATAACCATTTTTCTCGAATAAAAATTCATCATTTGAAGAATCACAAAGAAAACATTTAATATTTTTCAATGGTGAGCACCAGGTTTGACTATCTTAAATTTATAATCCCCATAAACAATCTATAGCTTAATTTAGTAAATTAATACACTGTTCCCATTGAACTGCTTAAAATTTAATTGCAGTAATACAACTATACAATTAGTTGAATAGATGATTTTTGGGGAATAATTTTTTTATATGTTCAAGACTTGTTCATAGAAATTCAGATATTCCTCAGTAATATCTGAAAGAAGGAATTTAGGACAATGGGCCTTTTTTACTTCTTGAAATTTTTCTTTGAAATAGTTGTAGTCGCTATGGATTTCATTGATTTTTTCTGCAATATTGAAATCATTTATCAGAAATTTATCGGGGAGAATTTCTTCTGCATTGCCAACCCTGGTGGAAATCAGTATGTCTGAATAAAACAGTCCTTCAATTGATACCAGGCTGTGTCCTTCTGTTCGAGAACTTATTACGTGCAGGTGTGATTTCGCTAACAGTTCCGGTATATTCTCTTGATGGCCAAGCAGGAGAATATTTTTTTCAAGGTGTAGTTTCCTTATTAATCGCTCTAAACTCTCTCTTTCTTCACCCTCACCAACAATATTTAAGACAAAATCAAAGGGAAGTTTACTAACTTCATCAATTAATATTTCAAATGCCTTGAATTTATCGAGTCTACCGACTGCAATAACCGAGAAAATGGAGCTCTTCTCCTGCTGCTCAATTTCTTCGGGGGAGATTCCATTGCAGATGACTTCCACCTTTCCTTTATTGTGTATTGTTTTTTTTGCTTGTTCTGAAACTGCGGTCGCCCATTCGATCTTGTTGAATATCTTTCCTTTTCTTGAGTTATGTTTTGTCGCGACATGTCGCATTTTTAGCAGTTTATTAATAAAATAAAATATCTCAGTTGCTTTGGCTGCATGGGTATGTACGATATCAGGATTAATTTCGTTGATGGTTTTATAGAGATTAAAGAGTAGGAAAAGGTTTCTTCTGCTACCAGATATTGGGGTAGTTATGACCTTAACGTTTTTGTTAAACTTGTCGAAAAAAACTGCATCTTTTAAGAGAATAACGTAAAGATCACATTTGGAGGTCAAATGGTTAGCCAGTTCAACAAAAATTTTTTCAGCGCCGCCCCAACCTTGTGATGCAGTAAAAAGTACAATTTTCATCAGCTGTTCCGGTAATAGAATCTTTCATTTGTTCTCATAATGGCGTGATCACTGAAGCATATTTTTTGGGAAGTTCCTATCTTTACCAACAAGATCAACAAACAAGAAAAGAACTAATTGACTTCAATCCTGTTTCTGCCATAATCTGGATATCTTTCATTGTATGGTTTGACAAAAGGGTTTCTATACCTTTCATTTTGTGGGTACTTTGATTCATTATGGCTTTGATTTTTTTGCCAAGAACAGCTGCACATATCAATGGGTGATATCTATCTGACACTATGAGATCTGCACGATCTACTGCAGCTATCAACTGCTCTACGGATTTACATATTATTATTTCAGCTTCTAACTTTGTTGCTATGCGTGTCAAGAATTTTTCATCTTTTTTAGGATCTGAAGTCGCAAAATAAATTTCTTCATATTCGTGTTTTTGTATTTCGATATTCCCGACTATTACTTTTTCATCTCGAATAATTATCTGTTTATCTAATAAATTGTTAGATCTCAGGAATAACAGACACGTTTTGTTGGGGCGGATGTCAGCAGATGATGCAATAAAGTCAGAAAAGGGAAAGAGAAAGGCAAAATCTGCTGATTTAACAGATGATATATCAAATGCTCTCAAATAATTATACGATTCAGGTTCTCTGCCAACTATTAGATTGGCATTTTTAAGTTCGTTTGCCTGCTGTGGATTAATAGGTCCAATTGAATGTGAACTGAAAATAAAAGGCACTCCCACAGCCTTTGCTACTTTTAGATCGAGTAATGCTGTTCGTAATCTTTCATCATGCATTGTGAGAAACGGCCCTGGTGCACTGACGATGAGATCATATTTTGCATACAGTTTTGCTCTCACTCTTTGCCGTCTGTCTTGCCAAATTGAACTAAATCGCAACCCTATTACGGGTAATTTTTCAGCAGCAGGTTCATCATAAAGAATATTGTCTGCAAGGTCGGTTACCAACGTAGTGTTTTTTGCCGGATTTTTGGGATATCCGGCAATATCAAGAATAGTCGGAGAATGCGATCGTATATGTTTCAATAGTACATAAGTCTGTAATAAGTCACCTAAATTACCTGTCAACCAGGCATGCACAAGTAGAATCTTCATAGGCATTTTTAATATATCGCTTTTGAGCTAACTAATAATGCTGTGTGACTGGTAGTATCGATTTAGAATATTTTCTATTTTTTACTAAATGTACAGGAATTGCCAGCATTGCATAAAGGTGCGACAAAAATGAGAACGAATAATTGCAACGCTTTGCAAATTGGAAGATTTCAGATGGAAGAGGGTCATGGCTCCCCATTTTTCTCCCAATAAACCAGTTTTTGTGCTTCGCATAGGTGTTAAGATCAAATGATGTTGAATAACGGTCAAGAAGCCCGGCTATATCCAAAACAAGAAGTGTCCTCATACATTTCGAGCACATAGAACAATTCATAGCATTGTCGGTCCTTACACAAATATTGAGAGAACTGTAGGAATCAGCAATAATATCAGCCACACGCAGCGTTTTCTCGACCCGAGTATATTCACTGCCGACAGAAAAGGCATCCAGCATATCAGTCGAGAGTAATGGCAACGTAATGGTGTCGCTATATCCCATACTGTAGGTCGGTCCTACAAAAACGTCCGTGTAATTATAAGCAGAGGCATACATATAACGTCCAATGCCACCCTGTAATAAAAGCGCCACAGAGACATTACGTGGTGTGTGGGTCTGTTGAAAATTAAGTTCCTTCCCGTAGA
>JAGLIU010000131.1 GCA_023142805.1 Candidatus Omnitrophota bacterium
GTTTCTCCTTCTGTCGCCGCAGCTGTTAAAAATATTATGGGAGTGCCTTTAAGATCTTCATCCCTTTTGATTTTTTCAGCGATCTCGGCCCCATCGGCTCCCGGCATCATAAGATCCAGCAAGATAAGAGCGGGACCTTCTCTCAACACCGTCAGGTATCCTTTTTGTCCGTCATTTTCTTCTATAACTTCGTATTCCCCGGTTTCTTCCAGTACCGTTTTAACCAGTTCCGTAAACCCTTTTTCGTCATCTATTATAATTATTTTTTTCTTTTTCATTCACGCGCCCTCTTCTTTTCTCCCACAAATAGAAGAGGAAAAGCTATATCACTAATACAACACGGCATCCATACCGCGGCAAATAAAAACACAAACACTCCCACAATCTCGCTAGGAGTAAATGTTCGGCCTGCCGCCATGATCATATGGAACAAAGATGCCCAGGTGCTTATTAAAACATGTCCCGCGTGAGGAAACTTTGTCTGTGGTTTAAAATACGCTATCGCGATCCCGACTGCCGCTAAAGGTATGACCGTCTGCCACTTTTCTATAAACCCTATATGCATTTCCGCGTGCGGCATCCCCATTAACACTTCTCCGGCAAAAGGAATGATGGAATCACTTATGGTCGCTATTCCTATTGATCCGACAAACCCAACCAACACCAGCCCCAAGAGGTTAACTTTTTTTTTGTCTATTTTCCACTTGTAGTTTTTATACATCGACGCTGTTACAATCGCGCTTAATACCACATGAAGCGGATGAAATGTATAAAAAAGTGTGTGTGCTGTTTTTTGGGAGAGATTACGGAAAAAGAGGAACATTACTATGCCTGTTGCCGCTCCAAACAAAGTAAAAGGCGCGTGTTTTTTAAGCTCTTTCAGAATTCGTTTTACTGTATTGTTTGACATATTCTTTCTACAGAGTTTCCTTTTCTTTTGAAAAATACTCCGCCACAACCATACTTCCTGTTGTTTCCCTCTCGCAAGCGTTTTCCTTTAAGAATTTTTAAGTATAACTCTTTTTATGTTCTTTTTCAAACTTCTACTTTACTTCTTATTTTTATTCCATTGTCGCGACAGCTTCGGCAATCATCGGAATGATCGCGCTCACTTCTTCTTTCGTCATTCTTCCCAATTTCGCGAACTTCATTTCTCCTTGAGTGTTTATACTTTCTCTAGACACTTGCAACTTCTTCTGCCCGTTATTATAAGACCTTACGCTTACTGTTACTCTGTCAGACTCATTTTCCCAATGTTTTGTAAAGCTCACTACGTCTAAACTACTGTCATACGGCATTTATCCTCCCTTTTATTAATGTGCCTTTTTAAAAATATCTTATCCTTCTCTTCTTAAAGGATAATTTTTATTACCAGAAAGTCAAGTTACCTTGTTTTTTATCTGCTTCTGATTTTTGCCAAAAGTCGGAGCATCTCCAAATAAAGCCAAATAAGAGTAACGATCAAACCAAAGGCCCCATACCATTCCATATATTTTGGAGCTCCTTTTTCAGCTCCCCTCTCTATAAAATCAAAATCAAGTACCAGATTTATCGCGGCGATGCAAACAACTACCACGCTGAACCCTATCCCGATCAGTCCTCCCTCGTGAATAAAGGATACCCTCGCTCCAAAAAAACTCATGATAAAAGAAACAAAATAGATTAAAAATACGGCTCCCGTCGCGGCAACAACCCCCAGCCTAAAATTCTCCGTTACTTTTATAAGTCTGGATTTATATGCCGCCAGCAAACAAAATAGAGTCCCAAAAGTCAACATCACAGCTTGGATCACTATCCCCGGATATCGCGCTTCAAAGATCGCTGAAATACCCCCGATCACTACTCCTTCTACGGCAGCGTATATAGGTGCCGTTATCCCGGCTTTTTCCTTGTTAAATATCGTAATAAGCGCTACTATGATCCCGATAACGGCCGCGGGCATAATAAATACTTTCCGGGTCAAGGGGTTTGCCCATACCCAAGAAGCCGTTATCGCGGCCATTAAAAGAAGAATAAAGGCTTTGTTAACCGTACCCTGTATGGTCATTGTTCCCGCGTCAGAACTTACCCGCGCACCCTCAAACACTTCTCCCCGAAGAGCCGGATTACCTGTTCTAAACATTTATTTTCTCCTTGCCTCAAAAATATAATGTATGGATTATTG
>JAGLIU010000132.1 GCA_023142805.1 Candidatus Omnitrophota bacterium
CTTCATCTCCCCTAGACCTTGAACGGGGAACTTTGGAACTTTGAACCTGAATAGTTACTGTAGCGTTTAAATCAATTATTGAAGGAGCAGACTTTGAATTCATTCTTATTATAATTAAGTTGAAAATGGTCTGTAATAAATTCTTTAATCTCAGGCCCCACAGCCCATTTAGACTTTTCTCCTAATATCAACCAAATTTTTGCGTGAGAATTAGCCATTAATTTTTTAAGGCTTTCCACACTATCTATGATAGGACGCCCGTAATATGGTTCATCTTTTTGGGTAAAGGAAATATATATACGATTCCCATCGGCATCTCTACCACCTTTTTTTTGTCTTAAGTAATGGTAATTATATTCATCTCCAAGAAAAAAAAAGCCATATTCCAAAGTTGTTTGTATAATAACGTCTTTTTTCTTTGCATGTTTTTTCACATATAAATATGAAGGTTGTGGATTCATTCTTGATCTATGATCGTAAAAAGGTTTGAAAAGGTATGTGGGAAACTCTGTTGGGCGCATTAGATGTTTGTCGATTATGTATTTGTCGATTATGAATGGCACAGATATTAGACTAAATACTACAACCGCAATTGTAATCTTTTTAGCTCTAACAACTATAAATCGTTTAAAAGATTTTTCCTTTTTTAGCCCTACTGTTATCCAAACCCAAAGAGTAAAGAATAGTTGACAGCATGCGAGAATATAGAGAGGAGTTATTGTAACAACAACGCGTTTTTGGATACCATAATGAAAAAAAATAGATTGAACTATCAAAGCAGGGAGCAGCGCCATTAATGGAAAATGGTCTTTTAGCTGTCGTTTTTTTGCTACCAGTCCCGTCATAACAATGAAAAAAGGCACAGAAAACGGAATACATCCATCTAATACTCGCCAGAGATATGACATGTGATAGATTAGTTCTTTGACGGGCAATTTATAGCTAATGAACGTCCCTAAGGGTGATCCTGCATTAGCAGTAAAAGCAGAGTAGGCTCCCGGTATTTTATAAAAATGAATAAAACAAGCTATCAGTGTCCATGCAACACATCCGAATATTATTACCTTGTCCTTGTACCAGGTTTTTCTGTTGTATAAACAACATAAAAAAACAAAGATCGGGCCTATTATTAAACCCGCTTCCGAAGATAACATGGCAGTTATCATGAAGATGATTGAAAATATTTTAGAAGATGCCTTGTTTTCTTTTTCTATGAATCCCCGATAAAAGAAATAGATGCTCAGAATATAGAAACAGCCATATGTCATATACATACGGCCTGATAAGGAATGCAGATTGAAAATTGAGTTTAAAGCTAAAAACAAGGCTGCTGCAATAGCCACTTTTCGATTCGCGACTCTAACTCCCAAAAGATAAATAATCCAAATAGTCAGTGAACTTAATATAATTGAATTTATTCTCATTGAAATGTAGGTCATCCCGAATAAACTGATCGGTATTGCTAACAAATAATGGTGAAGAAGAGCGCGTGGATATATAGAATTTGATGGCAAAAGGGGTATACCGTTCTGCCCAATTGATTTCGCTACATTAGCACTGAGTAATTCGTCTGTAAAAGTTGAATATTCTTCCGCATAATAAAGCTTTAAGAAGAACGAAATGATAAGAATGATAAAAAGTAAAATGTGATATTTGTGTTTGGACTCTTGGTTCACTCTATGATTTCCTCTATTCTATAGCTTTCGAGTTCTTTTGCATGGGTGAAAAGGATGAGCTCACCGACTAATCCAACCGAAAAAAGCTGAATACCAAATACCATGAGTACAATACCCAAAAGCAACAAAGGCCGGTTAGCCAGGCCCATTTGGCCTAAAAGCCTTAAGATGCCCAGATAGGAGGTAATTACAGCTCCAAGTACAAGAAGGGTAGAACCAATCAATCCGAAGAACCTGAGAGGTTTCCTGGTAAATTTAACGAGGAAAAACAGCGTCAGGATATCCAGCAGCCTCCTCAGATAGGCTCCAGGTCTCAAGAGCCTCAATTCGGTATCATCTTTTTTTTGGCGTACATTTACTTCTGTGACTTTTAGTCCTTTACGAAATGCAAAAACGGGAATAAATCGATACAAGTCGCCATAGAGAGTGAACTCAGACAGGATATTCTTCTTAATCAAACGCGCTCCGCATGTGATGTCCTTGAAAGCACAGCCTGTTAGTTTGTTCACTATATAATGATAAAGTCGTGATTGGATCCTGTTTAATATGGGATCTATACGGGGATAACGACGACTAATAACCAAATCATACCCTTCCTCATATGCAGAAAAAAGCTTCGGGATATCCTCGGAATCAACCTGAATATAGGATGCAAGCGTTAAAATAATAGCTCCCCTTGCAGATCGAAAGCCTTCCATTAATGCGGCAGATTCCCCAAAACTTCTGGGAAATTTAAGAATTTTTATGGCATTACCTGTCTTTTTGAGCTTCTGTAATTCTTCCTGGGCGACAGGGAAATGGCCATCTATGATAAAGAGAAATTCAAAGGTTTTGCCAATTTGTGCCAATTTCGAGGAGTAAAGGTGATATAAATTTTCCAGGTTATCATGGCGTTCGCTTATGGGAACAACCACGGTGACTTCCGGGATTTCTTCGGTCATGCAATATCTCCTATAATTCAATTAGCCACAGACACACACAGACTGACACAGACATAAAAACATCAGTAAAATATTTTATATTTCACCGAACAGATCTTTTTTCAGGCCGAGTCCGGCCGGAAAAAATTGCATGCCCTTCGGGCAATAAATATT
>JAGLIU010000133.1 GCA_023142805.1 Candidatus Omnitrophota bacterium
CAGCGGGCCGAACGCGTTCCAAATAGCGGGTAAGATATTTCATAATAATAAAAAATTTACAGACATTTTTTTAAAAACGCATACTATACATCATGGATATATAAGATCTCCGGTAACAGGAAAGAATATTGATGAAGTTTTGCTTCTGATCATGCGAGCTCCGAATACTTATACTTTTGAAGATACAGTGGAGATAAGTTGTCATGGAGGCATTATGCCCTTAAAGGGGATTTTGGATCTTTGTATTCAATGCGGAGCGAGATTGGCGGATCCCGGGGAATTTACTAAAAGGGCTTTTCTAAACGGACGATTGGATCTTACACAGGCCGAAGCGGTTATAGACTTGATACAGTCTAAAACGGATGCTGCCAGACATGTCGCGGTAGAACAACTGCGTGGATCTTTTTCCGAGGAGATCGGCCATTTGAGGAGTTATATTCTGGACGTTTTATCGTTAATAGAAGCCGGTATAGATTTTTCTGACGAAGATATAAAGTTTGCTTCTATTCGTGACATTCTGGAAAAAGTGGAAGATGTATACGCATGTGTAAAAAAAATGATCAAAACCGCCGACAAAGGGATTATCTTGAGAGAAGGTGTCAGCGTGGTTATATGCGGTAAGCCGAATGTGGGTAAATCGAGTTTAATGAACGCTTTGCTTAAACATGATAGAGTGATCGTTACCTCGATAGCCGGGACTACGCGGGATATTGTTGAAGAATCAATTGATCTGGCAGGTGTCAATATGAGGATCTCTGATACCGCCGGGATAATTGATACAGAGGATAGAGTTGAGATAGAAGGCATCAGAAGATCAAAAGAAAAGTTAAAAAACGCTGATATTGTTATATTTGTGTTGGATTCAAGCGAAAGTCTTACGGAAAAAGATCTTAACGTATACGCCGCTATGAAGGAAAAAAGAACAGTTTTAGTATTGAATAAATCGGATCTACCCAAAAAGATCAGAAAGAAAGAGATCAGAGACAAGTTTGGTATAGAAAAATTTGTTACAGTATCAGCGTTGAAGAAAATTGGGTTAGAAAAACTTGAGGATCAATTGATAGATAAGCTTTTTGATGGAGATGTGGCGGTTTCCGAAGGAGTGATGGTTACAAATCTAAGACATAAAAATATACTCGAGAAGGTCGCTGAAAACCTTGACAGAGCCGTGAGGCTGACAGATGAGAATTATAACGGTGAACTTTTGGCCAGTGATCTTAATGAAACAGTTTATCAGTTGGGGTTGATAATCGGAGAGTCTGTGGAAGATGATATGTTAGACAGGATCTTTTCGCGGTTTTGCGTTGGGAAATAGTATGATAGTTCAAGATTGAAAATGAAAGGCCGGGTTTAGAGTGAGCATATTAGAAAAACAAATAATATTTAGAGTAAAGAACTGAGAATTTTATTTAGGAGGTTATTATGGACAAAGAAAGAATTAAAAAAGCGGTAAGGGATATACTTGAGGCGATAGGCGAGGATCCGGAAAGAGAAGGCCTTGTGGATACTCCACGCAGGATAGCTGATATGTATGAGGAAGTGTTTGGGGGGATGAAGATAAAACCGGATGAAGTTATAAAGGTATTTTTGGAAGAGGAACATGATGAAATAATTTTGCTCAAGGATATACCTTTGTATTCTATGTGTGAGCATCATATGGTGCCCTTTATAGGTAAAGCGCATGTGGCGTATATTCCGGATGAGAACAGGATAACGGGTTTGAGTAAAATAGCCAGGGTTGTTGATATCTTGTCCCGCAGGATGCAGGTGCAAGAGCGTTTGACTACACAGATAGCCGACACGTTAATGAAAAGATTGAACCCTAAGGGTGTTCTTGTGGTTATAGAGGCTGAACATTTATGTATGAGCATGCGAGGGATAAAAAAGCCGGGAATAATGACCACTACCAGCGCGGTAAAAGGCATATTTCGCAAGAGTCAGACAACTCGCATGGAAGCATTGTTTCTGATAAAAAATTAGTTGTGGGATCAGGGCGTAAGACATTTTATTGTTTGCTTTTTATCCTGCCCTATAATATAATTGTGACAATAGTTATGCGTATAATAATATAAGAAACGTTAGGAATTGTAAATATGCAGGAATCTGGTGTGTTCTGGCAATTTTTTCATAATAAATGTGTTGTCGCGGCGTTTTGCGGATGGTTTATCGCGCAGGTTATCAAGGTGGTAAGAGGTGTTATTCTTGAAAGACGGTTTAATTTTAAATGGTTTGTAGGCACCGGAGGCATGCCCAGTTCACACGCGGCCGGAGTAACGGCGCTTACTACCGCGGTAGGTCTTTATGAGGGAGTGCATACAGCGTTATTTGCTATAACGCTTATGTTCACTATAATAGTAATATGTGACGCGCAAGGCGTACGCCGATCTACGGGGCAGCAGGCCGAGGTTCTTAATACCATAATGGATGATATTTACTGGAAGAAAAAGATACAGGAAGATAAGCTTAAAGAACTGGTAGGACATACGCCTATTCAGGTTTTTATCGGTATATTTTTGGGTCTTATTGTCGCTTTTTCATTATATTTGTTATAAACATGGAAATGAAAACAAAACAAATAATTTTTGGAGTTTTGATCACAATAGCGGTACTTATTACCGCGGTTTCCTTTTTAACTCTTAAAAGTGTTCATAATAGATCTACGCGATACGCGGAGCAGGATAAAGCGGAGCCGTTGTATTTAAACGCGAAGGCATTTTTAGAAGAAGGTGAATATGGTAGAGCCTGCGAGGTATTGTCCGCGGTTATCAATGAATACCCCAAATCTCCTTTCGCTGAACAAGCAGCTAAGAAACTTATAGAAGTGTACAGACAAAAAGGAGAAAACCGTCAAGCCAGGGATCATGCCGTAAGCTTGTTAGAGAATTTCCCAAATATAGAAGACGCCGGAGAAATAAGATCTTTGGTCGAAGATCTCAATATGAAGATAATGTTATCTCCGGAAGTAACTGAAGACAGTGTTGAATATAGCATACAACCGGGGGATACTTTGTCCGGGATCGCCCGCAAATTTAATACAACTGTGAGTATGGTAAAGAAGGTGAACGGTATAACCGGGGATATTATTTATCCCGGAAGAAAACTTAAAGTAATTGTTTCTAAATTTTCGATTTTTGTGAATAAGCACAAGAATGTTCTTATTTTGAAAAAAGATAATGAGCTTTTTAAGATATATACGGTTTCCACCGGAAAAGATAACAGTACTCCGATAGGAAGATTTAAAATTGAAGAAAAAATGATCAAGCCGCTTTGGTACAAGGTGGGAGCGGTGGTTTCTGCCGATAGTGAAGAGTATGAGCTTGGTGAAAGATGGATGGGGCTTTCAGTAGAAGGATACGGTATACATGGAACTTCTGATGAAACTACTATAGGGAGTCAAGTTACACGGGGATGTGTAAGGATGTATAATGCCGATGTTTCGGAGCTTTTTGACATAATTCCAAGCGGTACCGAAGTGGAAATAGTAGATGGTGTTTAACAATAGTGTATTTGTTCGCGTGACCTTCGGTCAAGTTTCAGGGCTTTGGTAAGAATATAACAGGGAATTAACGCGGTGTTATTCGGGGTGATGCCCCTGGTGTATATGTTGAAAAGAAATTAATGACTAACAAACAGCTAATCAGAGGATAACGATATGGCAATTGTGCTTGATTTTGAAAAACCGGTAATAGAACTTGAAAAAAAAATAGCGGAACTTCAGAAATTTACGAATGATGAAGATCTGGACCTTACCGTTGAGATAAACCGTATTAATGTACGGTTAGAAAAACTTAAAAAAGATATCTTTACGAATCTTACTTCCTGGCAGAAGGTGCAACTTTCCCGGCATCCGGACCGGCCTTATACGTTGGATTATATAGATCTGTTGACGGAAGAGTTTATTGAGATACATGGAGATCGTCATTATGGTGATGATAGAGCTTTGTTAACAGGATTTGCTACCATTGGAGGCCGGAAACTGATACTTATCGGCCATCAAAAAGGGCGTGAAATGAAAGAAAACCTGGAAAGAAATTTTGGATGCGCCCATCCGGAAGGATATCGTAAAGCTATGAGGGTTATGAAAATGGCTGAAAAATATGATCTTCCTGTGGTAGCGTTCATAGATACTCCCGGAGCATATCCGGGTATAGGCGCGGAAGAAAGAGGTCAGGCGGAAGCCATTGCTTATAATCTCAGGGAAATGGCGGGTCTTACGATACCTATCTTGATATTTGTGATAGGAGAAGGCGGTAGTGGGGGTGCTTTAGGAATAGGTGTCGGAGATAAGATATTTGTGTTGGAGAACGCGTATTATTCCGTTATATCTCCGGAAGGATGTGCCGCTATACTTTGGAGAGAAAATTCAAAAACACCTGCCGCGGCCACGGCGTTAAAACTTACGGCACCGGAACTTTTGGAACTTGGGATAATAGATGGGATGATTTCCGAGCCTTTGGGAGGCGCGCATCGTGACCCGGAATATACAGCGAATGAAATTAAAAAAACTATTTTAAAGTCGATTGAAGAGCTTTCAAGGTTTACCCCGGAAGAGATGGTAGATGTAAGGTATGAAAAATACAGAAAAATAGGAGTTTATAAAGAAGGATAATATTCCATAATGAAAACTGTTATTGAGAATGAGAACAACGTGTTAAAAGAGGTTAGTGAGCGGTTGCTTAGTGAATTGAAAAAAAAAGGTATCAAGGAAGACGTTATATTTGACATACATGTCGGATTCGAGGAATCCTTGCGTAATGCTATGATACATGGGAACAAACTCGATCCCGGGAAGAAAGTTACTATAGAGACAGAGATAACCGATAATTCGATTATTATAAAAGTAGAGGATGAAGGGGAAGGGTTTGATCCTTCATCTTTACCGGATCCTACGCTTGATAAAAATTTACTTAAAGAAAGCGGTAGAGGTGTGTATCTTATCAAACACTTGATGGATCTGGTTGAGTATGAAAATAAAGGTAGAAGGGTTGTAATGACAAAGTTTTTTTAATATATTCGTTCAGGGGGGGATAATGGAAATAAATAAAGAAGAGAAAAACGGAATATTAACTTTCAGGGTAAAGGGGGATATAGATATTACCAGTTCACCCGATGTAAAGAAATATTTTGATACCGCGTTGACCGATAAAAATACGCGAATAGTGATAAGTCTGAAAGAAGTTGAGTATGTTGATAGCTCAGGTCTTGCTACGTTGGTTGAGGTGTTGAAACGTATACGTACGTTATCCGGTCAGATGAAACTTTCGGATCTTTCGGAAAAAGTAAAAAGCCTTTTTGAAATAACTAAATTGGATAGACTGTTTGATATAGTCTAGTGAGGCCGATGTCGCCGTGAGTGATTTTAACAGTTAGATGGGTTGAAAGAGTTCTGTTATTTTTACATGTAAGTTGTTAAACAGTGGAAGGTTAATAGTGGAAAATCCGGTTGCGAGTATAGGAAAAGTAGTAATAAATTTAGCCCGGCATACAAGCAGCATATTGGTGCTTTTTTTTAACACGATCCAGTGGATAGTGATCGGACCGTTCAAGGGTAAGACCGCCAGTCGTCAGAGCATTTTTCAACAGATGGTTTTTGCCGGAGTCCAATCGGTTATAATAGTGTTTTTTATATCCTTCTTTACGGGTATTGTTATAGCCATGCAGAGCGCGTATCAGCTTAAACAGCTTGGCGCGATCATATATGTAGCTCCGATGGTAAGTGTAAGTATGGCGAGAGAACTCGGTCCTGTTTTTACGGCACTGGTAGTCGCGGGTAGGGTGGGGTCCGCTATTACCGCGGAGCTTGGGACAATGAAAGTTTCAGAACAAATAGAGTCTCTTGAAACGCTGGCTATCGATCCGGTAAGATTCTTAGTTGTCCCCAGGTTTTTAGCGCTTCTGGTTATGGTGCCATGTTTGACCATTATAAGTGACATTGTCGGTGTGCTTGGGGGTTTGATAGTAGGCGTGTTCAGTTTGAAGATAAATATGTACAGGTATTTCGCGTTTTCTTTCGATCTGCTGGCCTGGAAGGATATATGGACGGGTTTGGTGAAAAGCGGTGTATTCGGAGTGGTGATCGCGATGATCTCATGTTATGTAGGTTTGGATACTCGAGGTGGAGCGGAAGGTGTAGGAAAGGCCACTACGGTTAGTGTTGTTTCGAGTTTTATTTTAATAATTCTTTTTGATTGTCTCTTAACGGGTTTGTTCTTTTTTTCGAATATGTAGTAAGCCTGATATCCTATTGAGTTTTGCCCATCGCGACGATGATGGATATCAGTACTGACGATCAAACAGGGAAAATAACGAAAGTTATTATGAAAAACGATACGGTTATAGAAGTAAAAGATCTGGTCAAGAAATTTGGAGATAGAACCGTTCTTAATGGTGTTAACCTTGAAGTTAAAAGAGGTGAAACTTTTGTTATTATGGGCGGTTCCGGATGCGGGAAAAGTACTCTTCTCAGACATATGATCGGCAATATAAAACCCAATTCAGGACGAGTAAGTTTATTGGGAGAAGATATTACTGATTTATATGGTTCTGATCTTGATACCGTGCGAAAAAAAATAGGCATGTCATTTCAATCTTCCGCGCTTTTTGATTCTATGACGGTGTTTGAGAATGTAAGTTTACCTCTTCGTGAACATACAAAGTTGGAAAGTAGTGTTATTGATATAATGGTAAAAATGAAGCTGGAACTGGTGGGATTAAGAGGGTTTGAGAGATTGATGCCCAGTGAACTTTCGGGAGGCATGAAAAAAAGAGTGGGGCTTGCCAGGGCCATAGCTATGGATCCGGAGATTATTTTTTATGATGAGCCTACCGCGGGATTGGATCCTATAGTCGCGAGTATAATAGACAAATTGATCATAGATCTTTCGAAAAAACTTTCAATTACAAGTGTGGTAGTTACACATGACATGAAGAGTGTAATGGCGATCGCGGATAGAGTAGCCATGTTGTATGAAGGCAAAGTTCTTCAAGTAGGTACCGTGGAAGAAATAAAGGGATCCAAAAGTGAAATGGTACAGCAGTTCATTAATGGGGATTATGACGGTCCTATAAGGTTTTTTCAGCAAAAAGATGATTATTTAGAAAAGTTAATGCAATGAGTTAAAAGTTCGTAGATTATTTTTGTTTAGTTCCCATATTATGAATTACGAACCATAAACTGCGAATTAAGTAAGGAGATGAAATATGAGAGTTTCAAATGAGATAAAGGCAGGTGTAGTGGTTCTTGTGGCAGTCGCTACAGGCGTTATGTTTTTCGCGAAAACCGCGGCATTTAAAAAAGAAACGTATGAGGTAAAAACGTTTTTTGGATACGCGGGAGATCTGAAAACAGACGCGATTGTAAAACTTTCCGGAGTAGAAGTAGGGCGAGTGAAAGCAATGAATTTTGTTTATAATCCTCATACTCACATAGAGTGTTTTTTAGAGTTAAATGCCGATGCTAAAGTCCGCGCGGATTCTATCGCGTATATCGGCACATCAGGGTTCGTAGGCGACGCGTATGTCGGTATCACCGCCGGAGAATCTGATAACTTCGCGGATCCCGGTAGTATTATGCAAAGTGAAGATCCTGTGCAAATAAGGCTTCTTTTCAAAAAAGCTGAGAGTATAGCGGCAAGCTTGGATGATATACTTGTGGCGACAAAAGATCTGGTCACGGAGAATAAAGAAAATCTGAATAATATCGTTACGAATATAGAGTTGACTACGGAGAATTTTAAAGAGTTCAGTCAGGATCTTAAGGCTCATCCATGGAAATTAATGTTCAAGGGAGAGTAACTCAGGGGTTGTGTTACGTCTATTATAAGCAAGGATGAGGGGTTACTTTTAATCTCTGATCATTAGTTCATTATAGGAAGTCAATATGAAAAAAATCATTATTTTTTTGTTATTATGCGGTATTTTTTCAACGGGAGCATGCCTTAATGTCTTTGCTTCTAATGAAACCGTTATTGTTGTTTCTTACGCGGGAGATATAAAAGTTGTTCCATTTGGAGAGTCCAAATCCATAGTTTGTAAGCCCGGCATGATATTGAATGAAGGTACACGCTTGATCACCGGTGAAGAATCTTATATTAAAATAGCTTTTGGCAGAGCAAAGACAAATATTATGAAAGTCAATGCCGATAGTGAAGTGGTAATAAAACTTGAGGGGGAAGAAAAAGCCGTACTTGTTGATGGTGTGCTGGTAACGTTATTAAAGGATGTGAAGAGGGGAACGACGTTTAGAATAAGAACACCCTGCGCGATCGTTGGCGCGAGGGGAACGGGATGGATCGTTGAGACGAATGATATGATGTCGAAAGTTTTAGTTTTTGACGACGGGGTATTCATCAGAGGTGTGAATGAAGATGGATCTGTTATGGAGGGTGAAGATTGGATAGAAGAAGGCTTCAGAAGGGAGATAAACAGATTCGACCGCCCCGGAAAAATGATCAAAGTACCCGAAGAAGAAGTCCTGAAGCTACGAGAAGAATTCGGTCTTGTTAAGAATGACAAGGGGTTAGAGTCTTTCGGAAAAGGTGAGATGATCGATAGTATAAACGCGAAGATCCAAGGAAAAATTGAAGAAAGAACGGAAGATATTCGGGAAGAAGGGCATGAAGAGAGATTTGATGAGTTACAGAACAACGACGCGGAAGAAGGAGGACGTAATGAGTAAACGTTTTATTATCGCTGTTATTATGGTTTTTTGTGCGGGGATGACATCTTCTTATGCTTTTGAATCCGGGACTGTTATGGTTGTATCATTTTCGGGAGATGTGAAGATATTCCCAAAAGGGATTAAAGAGTTTGTTGCTTGTGAAGAAGGCTTAATCGTTAAACAGGGTGCCCGCATAATGACCGGTAGAGATTCTTATGTAAAAATAGCTTTTGATGAAAACAAGCTTAATGTCGCTAAAGTAAAAGAAGAAACAGAAGTTGTTGTGATGCTCAAAGAAAAGAATAAGATAGAACTTATAGATGGAGCTGTTTTTACAATGCTTAAAGGAGTAGTGAAAGGTAAAAAATTTCAGATAAAAACTCCTTCCGCTACTTGTGGGGCTAGAGGTACCGGATGGAATACTATGGCCGATAGAAAAGTCACAAGAATAGAAGTTATTGAGAATAAGGTTTTTGTGCGAGGCGTGAATAAGGACGGAACTTTTATGGAAGAAGAGTTTGAGATAGATGAGGGGTTTGAAAGGGTGGTAGAGAGATTCAAAGAGCCCGGTGTTATGGAAAGAATTTCTGACGATAGATTGGATGAAATACGTGTGGAAAAAAACGAAATAGAGAAGCTTATAAGAGAGAGGAAAAAC
>JAGLIU010000134.1 GCA_023142805.1 Candidatus Omnitrophota bacterium
AAAAGTCTATAGGGGGAGAAGTTTCAAAAAAAACAGATCAGGAAGTACGATCCTTTGATGTAGATATGTCTAAAAAAAATAAAGATCATAGGGTTATGGAGACATCTAGAATAATGGATGATAATATGATGGATATAATGGAACGTGATATTTTAGAAAAAGGTATATTTGAAAGAGATATACTTGAACAGGTTCAGGATGATCGGATAGAGTCAACGATGGAGACGAATTCTGACGAATATATTGATAATAGGGGTGAAGAGAACAGGACGACCATTAACGAATATTAAAGAGTACAAAGGGAACATAAACGCTGAGAAAAGGAGATCAAGAAGTTTTGAAAAATAATATGTTTTTTATCAATAAATTATATTTTTGGACAATATTCATTCTGTGTATGTCTTATTCTTCTTTGATCTATGGGGCAAGTGATGAAGATACCGAAGCAAAATATTCAGAAGCGGCTTTTTCAGTTAAGCAGAGTGAGAACATTAAATATGTTATTCCTAAAAAATCCGGGGAAGACAAGGTCAGTTTTAAAGGATATGTGGATGTTCAGCAGGGATTTGACAATAATGTTAACCTCAATTCGAAAAGACAAAGAGACGGGTATTTTCAGAGCATCGCCAATGCTGAGATCAAATGTGAGCCTACGAATATTGTGGATATTAAGGCGGGATTGGACGTATTTAGCATAAACTATTATAATCTTAACACGAATAACATTCTGGATCTAATGCCTTATCTTGAGGCGGATTTCGATTTTATTCCTAAGAAACTTAAATTTAAGAATAAAATCGGGTTCGATTATTTTTCTTATACAAACAAAAAAGAGAGTTCTCACTCATCTTTCGTATATACTACATCTCTGCGTCATTTTATATTAGAAAGAGTATACCATGAGCCGGCCTTTGAGTATTATTACAGATATTACCCTGATAAAAAAATAAATCTTAATTCGGGAGCGAGCGGGGAGCATGACAGGGAAGATAGCAGATGGAAAGTAAAATATACTCTTGGATTGTTCGGAAAACGATTTTTGTTCAAACTAAAGAACGAACTATACAAAAATGATTCTAATAATGAGTATCAGGAGTATTATGATTATTGGGTGTATAGAGTTAAGCCCTCGCTCGTGTACTTTTTTACCAATAAGTTTTATACAAATACGGGATATTCTTACAGGTATACGTGTTATGAGGATAGAAGATCAACCGATGATAATGATAAAACTGTAACAGATGGTACGCATAGATTGACTACGACCTTATATTACGATCTCACAAAAAACACAACATGCAGCATTTCATATTCCTACGCTGAAAATCTTTCCAACGATCCATATCAAAGGTATTCTGGGGGGACCGTCTCGGGTGGGATCAGTTATAGTTTCTGATCCTATTAAAATATTTTAACGGATTGTTTTAGAAAACAAAAGATGGCTAACAAAATAGATAAGACAAAAATAGCATATTCGGTGCTGGGGATCCTGTTTATAGGGGTTCTTTTTTTCTTTTCTCATTCTCGCGTATTCGATGAGTTTGAGTATAGTACTTTTGATCTGAGATATAGATTAAGACCCGCTAATATGGGAGAGCGGAATATAGTTATAGTTGAGGTCGGAGATGATTCTATAAGTAAGTTAGGGCAGTGGCCGTTTTCGCGTAAATATCACGCTCTTTTGATCAAGGCTTTGAACTCTTCGGGAGCGGAAACAATAGTTTTTGACATATTTTTCAGTGAAAAAAAAGAGGGGGATGATGCTCTTGCTGAAGCGGTAAGTGAAGCGGGTAATGTGTATCTCCCCTATGTTTTTGATCTGAATAGATCTCGAGGGGGTCGGGATCATGTGCATGCTGACGGTTATGCCGCGCAGTTGATCGATAAGTTAAAAAACGTTGCCGGGGAAAAAATAGGATTTATTAATATTGAGCCTGATATCGATGGTAAAGTAAGGAGGATCCCTCCGGTTGTTGAGTATGACAACGTACTTTATCCACAGATAACCGTACTCGCGGCATTAAATAAGCTTGGATATAAATTTAGCGAAATCAGGACAAAATTCGCGGATAAAATCGTTTTAGGACAGGATCATATTATTCCTCTGGATTATGATTCTTCTTTATTGGTAAATTATCCCGCGGTATGGGGAAAAGCGTTTCGTCATTATTCTTATGTGGATATTCTTCAATCGTATCTTTCGGATATGACGGGGCAGGAACCGATCCTCGATCTAAAAGAATTTGAAGGGGCCGTGTGTTTTGTAGGACTTACGGCAACAGCTTCACCGGATGCTCATCCCTCTCCGATGGAACCCTTATATCCCGGGGTAGGTGTTCACGCGAGTATTTATAACGGTATACTCAGTAGTGATTATTTGGTCAGGTTGAATAAATGGTGGAACCTTTTCATTCTTGTGGCAATGTGGTTTATTGTTGGAGTTGTTACACAAAAAAGCCGTAAAAGGTTCGCTTTATTATCGATCGTTCTCATTATATCGATCTATATTCTTGTGTCCGCGGTAATATTTTGGTCAACAGGTATATGGGTGGATGTGTTTTATCCTCTGATAACCATGGTAGTGATATATGTGATCATCGCGTTTAAAAAGTATGTTACCGAAACGCAGAAGAGAGAGCTGATAGAGAAAGAGCTGGATATAGCGAAAGATATACAATTAAGTTTTCTGCCGAAAGAAATGCCGAATCTTGGTAAAATTGATATTGCGGTTAAAATGTTAACGGCAAGACAGGTGGGTGGGGATCTTTATGACGTAGTGCAGCTTGATGAGAATGAGATCGGTATAATGTTGGGTGATGTTTCCGGTAAAGGTGTCCCGGCCGCGCTTTATATGGCTAGAGTAGTTAGTGTGTTCAAAGCTTCGTACAAAGAAAAGTCACCCAAGGTTGTTCTAAAGAATATGAATGATAGATTAGTCGCGGAAAGTAACAGCGGACTTTTCGTAACGCTTACGTATATGACATTCAACGTCAAAACAAACAGCGGCCGATTTGCTATTGGCGGACATATGCCGACGATCTTAATAGAGCCTGACGGAAATGTGGAGATGTTAGACGTGGAGGAAGGTATGCCTTTAGGAATGATAGAAAGCGATTTTTCTGAAAGGGTTTATGAGTATCGTCCGGGTAGTATGTTCATTTTTTATACCGATGGAGTAACGGAAGCGATGAATGTAAAAGAAGAGATGTTTGAGGAAGACCGTTTAGTTGAACTCGCGGGTAGGTTGAAGGATATGTCAGCCCGGGACGCGGTTGATACTATACATAAAGCTGTTTCAGATTTCGCGGGTAAAGCAAAGCAGCATGATGATATAACGGTGTTGGTGGTAAAGGTATAAGTCGGTATACAGTATACGGTAAACATCAAATGTTGTATGCTGAGTACTAAATACTAAGTATCGGACATTAAAGAAGAAGGGAATGACATGAACTTAAAATTGAAAAAGAACGATTTTATGCCCCGAAGGGGCCCGTTATTGTTAATTATTATGGATGGTGTAGGCATAGGAAAAGAGGATGTGTCTAACGCGGTTTACATAGGAAAAACTCCGTGTTTAGATAATTTATTTAAAAGTGAATTATTTGTAAAATTACAGGCGCATGGTGTCGCGGTAGGGCTTCCGTCGGATGAGGATATGGGAAATAGTGAAGTGGGACATAATGCTTTAGGCGCGGGACGTGTTTTTTCGCAAGGCGCGAAACGTGTTAATGCCGCCATAAAGGACGGTTCAATATTTGAAACGGATGAATGGGGAAAATTGGTTAATAAAGTAAAAGAGGATGACAGCACATTTCATTTTATCGGACTTTTGTCCGATGGAGGGGTACATTCCAATATTGAGCAGTTGTTCGCGATGGTAGAGCGTTTATCTGTTGAGTGTGTAAAAAAAGTACGCGTTCATGTGCTTTTAGACGGGCGGGATGTTCCTGAAAGGTCGGCGTTAACGTATATAAAAAGGGCGGAAGATATTTTGGGGGGGATACGTTTAACCAAAGGGTATGATTACAAGATCGCTTCGGGTGGCGGTCGTATGGTAACTACAATGGACAGATATAACGCCGATTGGAGTGTTGTTAAGCGCGGTTGGGACGCGCATGTTCTTGGAAAGGCCCGGCAGTTTGTTTCAGCGGAAGAAGCGGTAAGTACATATTACAAAGAGGATCCTGAGATAACGGATCAATATATGGACGCGTTCGTTGTTGCTGAGAACGGTGAACCTATAGGACGTATTGAGGACGGAGATTCTGTTGTTTTTTTTAATTTTAGAGGAGACAGGGCAATAGAGATATCGCGAGCTTTTGAAGAAAAAGATTTTTCTGAGTTTGACAGAGAAAGAGTTCCGGATGTTTTTTATGCCGGTATGATGGAATACGACGGGGATTTGCGTATTCCCAACCATTATCTGGTTGTTCCTCCGGAGATAGATCGTACTGTTAGTGAATATTTGTGCGCCGCCGAAGTTAATATGTTCGCTATTTCAGAAACCCAAAAGTTCGGGCATGTGACATATTTTTGGAATGGCAATAAATCGGGTTATATTTCTAAGGAGTTTGAGGAGTATGTAGAGATACCTTCAGATAAGATACAATTTGATAAAGCTCCCAAAATGAAAGCTCCTGAAATTACTGAAAAAACTATTGAATTGTTAAAAACCGGCAAGTTTAAGTTTGGCCGACTCAATTTAGCTAATGGTGACATGGTAGGGCATACTGCTGTTGAAGGAGCTGTTATAGAAGCCGTGGAAACCGTAGACTCTTGTGTTCAACGTCTTCTGGATGTTGTTAAGGAACTGGGAGGTATAGCTTTGATCACCGCGGATCATGGTAACGCGGATGAAATGTTTTATGAAAAGGACGGTAAAAGATTTCCTAAAACCGCGCACACTCTTAATCCCGTTCCGTTCGTTATTTACGATCCGTTGTATAGCGGTGAATATAAGATGAGTAAATTGTCTAAATATGGTCTTTCAAATGTAGCGGGAACAATATTAAACTTACTGGGGTTTGAAAATGTTGAGGATTATGATCCGTCTTTAATAGAGTTTTCTTGACTATTTTGGCGCTGAGTAATAGAATTGTTCTTCCGATAAACGATAGGCCGGAGTGGTGAAATTGGCAGACGCGCTGGATTCAAAATCCAGTGGGGGAAACTCCGTGTGGGTTCGAGTCCCACCTCCGGCACCATTCTGCTTCGCTCTTTGAGGCGTCAACGATGGTAGAGCTACGCAGGAATTGGTTAAAGCGAATCGGAAAAACATAGAAAGCAATGTTTTTGTTTGTTCGGCGCAAAAACCATTGGAAATATTCGGGGCTGTAGCTCAGCTGGAAGAGC
>JAGLIU010000135.1 GCA_023142805.1 Candidatus Omnitrophota bacterium
CTTCCTCTTCAATTATAGCCGCTATATGTTCCCTCTTCTCATCAAGCTCAGGATATTCTTCTTTAAAAACTTTCACAATGGAAGGCACAATATTAAAAAGAAAAGGTTTCTCCTTAAAGCTGCCCTTGAGATATGCCCTTCTTATAAGTTTGCGTATCACATACCCCTGTTTCTCATTGGACGGTGAGACCCCGTCACATATAGCGAATACAGCGGCCCTGACATGATCCGCCACAACATAAATATCCGAAGAAAATATCCCGTCTCCAAGCTCTTCTCTTATCCTGCTATTTACCTTCTCAAAGATATCGGTCTCGAAATTCGTACACACATTCTGCATAACCGAGGCAATACGTTCCAGCCCCATACCCGTATCTATGTTCTTGTTGGGCAAAGGATCAAGACAACCGTCAGGTTTTCTTTCAAATTCAGTAAAAACAAGATTCCATATCTCAACAAATCTGCCGCAATCACACTCCAAACTACAATCAGCTTTTCCACATCCGACATTTTTGCCCCAATCATAAAATATCTCGGAACACGGCCCGCATGGTCCATTGGGTCCTTCGCTCGGCGCGTTCGCCGGCCAAAAATTATCTTTCGCTCCGAGTCTTACGATCCTTTCCTCCGGAACCTCTATATCCTTGGCCCATATATCATACGACTCTTCGTCCTCTTTATATACCGATATCCATAACCTGTCTTCCGGAATAGACATTTCTTTTGTCATAAAATCCCAACCCCAGGTTATAGCGTCTTTTTTGAAATAATCACCAAACGAAAAGTTTCCCAGCATCTCAAAAAACGTATGATGTCTCGGAGTTTTGCCCACGTTTTCCACATCAGCGGTACGCATACATTTTTGACATGACGCGGCGCGCTTATATGTGATATTCTTCCCCATAAACTGTTCCTTGAACTGGTTCATCCCCGCACCCGTAAAAAGAAGTGTGGGATCGTTCTTGGGCACAAGAAGATCACTTTCGACAATAGTATGTTCTTTGCTTTTAAAAAAGTTAAGGAACTTTTTTCTTATTTCGCTTGCTCTCATAAATATTACACTACGCTCTTAATGGCTGTTTTGATATCTTTTTCTATAACATTCAATATCTTATTGTTCTCTTTGAGATACAACCGCGCGTTCTCTTTACCCTGTCCTATTTTTTCGTCTCCGTAAGAAAACCATGTACCGGTCTTTTTGATTATACCTATTTCTTCGGCCATATCTATGATACTACCTGCCCGGGAAATACCTTCATCGAACAAAATATCGAATTCAGTCTTTTTAAAAGGCGCGGCCATCTTATTCTTAACAATCTTCGCTCTCACACGGTTGCCTATGATCTTTTCTCCCTTTTTGAGTGACGCGATACGTCTTAGATCTATTCTTACGGAAGAATAAAACTTAAGAGCGTTCCCTCCCGTTGTCGTTTCGGGATTACCAAACATTACACCTATCTTCATCCTGATCTGATTAATAAAGATAACACAAGTTTTGGATTTACTTATAACAGCTGTAAGTTTTCTAAGTGCCTGGCTCATAAGGCGCGCCTGAAGCCCCATATGAGAATCCCCCATATCACCTTCTATTTCTTTTCTTGGAGTAAGCGCGGCTACCGAATCTATTATGATCACGTCTAAGGCATTACTTCTCACCAGAGTTTCGACGATATCCAGAGCCTGTTCACCATTATCCGGCTGTGAGATCAGAAGGCTATCCAGATTAACACCAATTTTCTTAGCGTACGACGGATCAAACGCGTGTTCAGCGTCTATAAATGCCGCTTCACCTCCGTTTTTTTGCGCGTTCGCGAGTATATTCAGAGTAAGAGTAGTTTTCCCGCTTGATTCCGGACCAAAGATCTCGACTACTCTGCCCCTGGGCACACCACCAACACCTAAAGCGGCATCCAGTCCGATCGACCCGGTGGAAATAGATTCAACTTCTATTTTGAACCCGTTTCCCATAGTCATTATGGCTCCGGAACCAAAATCTTTTTCTATCTTACTCAGCGCCATCTCTAATGCTTTGTTTTTAGAGCTATCCGCCTTCGCCCCGCTCTCAGAACCAACTTTTTGGGATTCATTTTTCTTGACCATAATATCTCCTCCTATTCACTTAACTATATTAATTATTAAGATTATTATACGTATTATACAGATATAACAAGATTTTGCAAAGTATAATTACGCGAGAGCAGTGCCCTGATAATTGAACACTTCAATCTCCCGATATCCCCTCCCTCAAATGTTACATTTTTTTGCCAGGCATAAAAATGTAACATTTGAAACACTCGCGATATACCACACTATCTTATATTCCACCCGCGACCAAATAAAAACGATCTTGATCATTGCAGGGACGTTTCACGCCATACCCCCTCTACTATTAGAGACACATTTTTTCGGAAAATCCTTGCATCTCGATCAAACTTTTTTTTAAGACTTTGAACCATAGACAATTTACCGCGTCAATCCCAAATGGCCGACCGAGGATACAATGTCCAAGAAAATACAGAAACCTCCGAATCAAGTCCGAAGGAACAATATCAGCAATGTCATCCTGAGTAAAGGAGCGACAGCGACTGCGTCGAAGGATCTCTTTGAGAATACAATTTCGGACGGAAATAGGGCTCCGCCCCTACTCTAAATTTATTGTGGAAATTGGCGTATGAATAGCACTTTCGTTTGTAAGATCGGACTTGAAAAAGATCACTTTTGAAATATGACCTTTGATAGAGGGTACTTCTATGGTATTTACTGTTTCTTTAATATCCTTTATGTTTTTCGGGCTTTTTATGCTGCCTAAAGTGAGATGCGCTCTAAAAGCCCTGGTTTCTTTTTCAAGACCCTGACCAAACATGGCTTCTTCTATTTTTCCGGCAAGCGCTTCTAATTGTTCTTTCCCTTTGTCCACCCCGATCCATATAACCTTGGGAATCCCTTTTTCGGGAAAAACGCCTATTTTAGACAATTCTACATCAAATGCTTTTACTCCATGAACTGCCTGATCCAACGCTGTTTCAATATCTTTAACCTTTTTCTCAGGAATAGATCCTAGAAACTTTAACGTAATATGAATATTCTCGGGCTTCACCCACTTTATATTCTGACAAAACTCTATTAGATCTTTTGTCAAACTCGAGATCTCAGCCTTAACCTCACTGGATATTTCTACGGCTATAAATGTACGCATTATTCATCATTTTTATAGAATTAAGGTTCTTTTATTATTTATTTTACTCTCAAACCCTGTTTTAAGAACCACACATTTTTCATTTTAAACTCGAATTCCACTATACATTATCCGCGATAAAACTCAGCACCGCTTCGGCAAATTGTCCTTTTACGAAAGAACGATCCCCTTTAAAAAACACTTTTTTTGTACGTTTTTTACTTGATGTCGTAACCGCGATATATGCCGTGCCTACGGGTTTTTCCTCACTTCCTCCCGTCGGGCCGGCTATACCGGTGATCGCCGCCGAAATATCCGCTCCCGTACGAAGCTTCACCCCTTCGGCCATAGCCTTCGCGGTCTGGCGACTCACAGCTCCATATTTTTTGATCGTCTTAACGGGCACATCCAAAAGATCCGTCTTTATCTTGTTTGAATAAGCCGTGATCCCCCCGAGAAAATGACCGGAACTGCCGGGAATATCCGTTATACGACTTGAAACCAACCCTCCGGTACAAGATTCAGCTATTGATAAATGGAGTTTATTTTTGAGGAGTTTTTTCGCTATTTCTTTTTCTATCCGCATATAAATATTATAACATATGTTAAATAGGAACGACCACTAGTTAATGTAGCATTCGTGATAGAATGTAAATATAATAATGTAGGGCGGGTTTAACCCACCATATAAAATAAAAAGATCTTATGGCATTTTAAAATTAATAAATCAAGATCTCTAGATCAGAATTTTCACCCGTATTATGTTTGTAACGTAAACTGACATACCGCATAATCTACTTCTGACCATCTTTACGCGTTCCGCAAAATGGCTTCTATACATTCATGGATCTCTACCGCGTCATTATCAACAAATTTGACGGCATCCGGTATTAATTTTATCACTATCGTTTTTTTGTAAACACCGATTATATCTTCGCGCTCTTCCGGTGTAAGTTTCTCAAGCGGAACCGCGTTTGGGATCTTTGAATAACACACGGTCATCATATCTTCACCCCACCTCAAATATCTACTCAAAGAATAAAGTAAAAGTTCCGATACCGGCAAATAATTATATTCACCATTCTCCGCGTCATCAACTGCCGTAATAACGGCATTACCGGCTAATCCCTCTACCGAATTAAAAATGTTCACATTAGAACCTTTTGTTAACACAATTATATTATTCGGATTTATTTTACCTCTTGTGGTTATATTCCCGGCTGTCTTGGCAATATCTTCACCCGGCTTGACTATGATCTCAATGTTTTTTAAAAAACCGTTAAGCTCTTTGTTATTATTGCTTATCCTCTGAAACCTCTCTATAAGCTTTGTCATTTTTTCCTTCATTTCAGATTCAACCAAGTCAGCAAGATCGCTATCAATAAAAATAATGACCTTTTCTTTTTTCTCTTTTTGTGATGCTTCCACCCCCACATCACCGCTTACCAATGCCAATTCTTTTCCCTTCTCAACAAACACCGATGTTTCCTGAAACGCGTGAAAAAGACGATTTATTACAAACTCAGCATTTTCGGCAATAAATTCTCCATCGATCACCGGATCATCAACCGCGTCATAACCATCCTGACTATTGTAACTTTCTAAAGTCGATATATTAAGGCCTTCTCCGGGTCGTGATTTCAATGTCACCCACCCAACTGACGTGTCCAACGTTTCACCCTTTTTACCGAAGTAAAATTCTGATCCGGTTTTCTTGTCTGAACCTTCTTTTTCTTCTCGCTGTTCTCCTCCGCTCAATATCATAGAAAAACCCCCACCCATAGGTTCTTCAACGGTTTCATGAACACCCTGGTTAATTGAAGCATACCCCCAATCCTTATCCCCGGTTCTTTTTCTCAAATAAGCCACTTGACAATTTACCAAATGATGACAGAAAGCACAAACTCCCCACCCCATCAAAAACAACCCTACATGTGCCCCCTCAGCGTTCGCGAGAAGACTAAAAAACCCGGAAAACACACTCACTGACAAAGCAACTCGAAAAGGCGCGTTTAAAAGTTTGTTTATTTTTTCCATTGAAAGAGAATCGCGTATACCCCGCCATTTTTTTATAATATTTTTGTTTTTTACACTATCGGGAGGATCTACATTAAAAATATGACTTTCAACAAACAATGAACTTACCACCCCTATGATCACCGCTAAAAGAACGACATTTAAGCCTCCCGGTAAAGACGCCAAATTATTTAATAAATAGAAAAAGAAATATGGTATACCAAAGTTGAAAAACCCTTCTAACCATGGCGCTACATAAACCGGAATTTTAATTTCTTTCCACCTACCGCTTTTTAAGATCCTTTCATCCCTCATCTCAATACCCAACCCTATTGACACAAAAAAATTCTCTAAAACGCTAAAAACATTTTTGGTAATTTTCAATGTAGCAAAACCTGTTTCATCCATATCCCGGTATGGATGCATATGAGAAAATATATCCCGTATTTTTTCTTCACTAAGGTAAAAAGTTGTATGGTATTTCTCCGGATGGTTTGGATCATAATCTATTCCAAAAATATCATGACCGTTCTCATCTTGAAAATCTGATTCTTTGAAAGCATTTTCCTTAAAATAATCCGCGATCTCATCATTGACCTCCATTCTCAAACCGTCTTCTACATATTGATTCGTTATCTCGTCAAGCCTACTCACAAATTCATCGGCATGGTATATTCCTGTATTTAAATCTCCAAAATCAAAAATGTACATCTTGCCTGTTTTTCTATCTATACCATAATTAGCAAGCGTACCGCCAAAATCCGTGTCTACAACGCCCCTCCGGTACATTTCGATAACCACTTTTTTATATTCATCAAGAAGTTCTTTGGCTTCTTGTACTCTATCCGAACGAACAAGCACCTTTAGATAATCAATGAGCGGATCCACTTTCTCCTGTATGATAGCTATATCGGTACTTACCCTTCTTTCTTTTTTGGCTTCCCTTACAAAGTATGTAAATAGTTTTTTGTTTTTTCTATTAGTAACATCGATAACATAAGTAGGAACGGCTAGCCCTTTTAACCTTTTTCTTGCGATATCATTACCTTGGTCTAACCATTCAACCTGGATCTTTTTGACGTTGCGTTTATCAAAATATGTTTTAATTATATAATCAAAATCATCCGAAATATAACAAACCAAATACCGTCCGTTACGCCCACGTCGCAACCTATTATCCTGCATAACCTTTTCTTTTTTACCCAAATGTTCCCTAATATACCTTTCTAACTCCTGCTCGATAAACTTCCCTCCAAGAAATTCCGCGGATTCAACACCTTCCGCTTTAAGCAATTTTCTGCGGATCCCCATGCTTTTTATTTTCATGAGTCTTACGACAACATCTTCTGATAGAGTATTTATCTGTTTCCTGAACGCGTCCAGAACATTCGTATCCCATTTTCCCCAACCGCCTTTTCCTAATGTAGCATAGCCTATGTCTTTATTTAACCTTCTTCGTTCTTTCACGTTAATGTTTACAAGACAATGGATCAGAGCGCTAATTAACCAGGCGCAGAAAAATTGAACGGGTGTAGGTAAAAGCATACAAGAAAAACATACTGAAATAAAAATACCCGCTATTGCTGTTGTTCCGGCAGCTCTCAGCGTTTTTTCCACCTCACTTTCATAACGCACTCTCTCTGACGGCTTTAACCCTCTGAAAAACGATAAATCAAACATTCCTGAATGAAGTTTTTCGTTAAAAAGATGCAGTACTACAAATACGAGATTAAAGCTTACAAGAAAAAAGATAAAAACAACTTTAGCTAAAAATGGATTTACTCCTAAATAACTGACCGTACCTAACAAAGCAAAAGCCAACCCGACTTTAACCAACTCTTCTATCCACGGCGCTATCCGAAGAGCGGTTCGATCTAACACCTCTTCATCGGACAAACCCAGCTTACGCGCTTTGTTATACCACCATTTTCCGAGTTTAAACGTTAATGGCAATGTCGCGGATGCCGGACTATTTTTAACGGAGGTTTTTGTCAAGAACAACTTTTTTCGTTCACCAATGTTTTTCTGCGGCCAAATCTCAATCATCTTTTTATCCGGACGTCCTATAAGTACGATCGATTCAGGAAAGTCAAGCTCCTTAAAAAACATGCTATCCAATACGATCCGCCCATTCTGATCTACACTAACCTCCTGGGTTCTTTCCACGAATTTCCGAAAAGCTTCACCCGAAAGCTCTCTTCGCCGCTGCTTTTCCATAAGCAACTGATCGATCTCCCACATCATATCCGAGTCACATATCATGATAAACTTATCTCTTTTTACCGCGTACAATGTTTGAGGGAAATCACTATCCTTCGGCATTTTATCCTGATATATACACTTCAAAAGTTGATTAATACATAGTCTGTTTCCCTTGACTCCCCGTCGCGTTATTAAACTTAAAACTTCCTTAAAATATTTTTTTTGGCTTTCATTCTCAAGTAAAGACAAAATTTTGTTTTTTTCTGCTTTAGTCAGATTCCTATCCGGCCAATGTTCCAAAATAACCGCGATAAGTTCCTGAAAACTGCGTTCCCGAAAATTTCTTTTTACAACTTCCAGGGTTTTGGTAATGGCATCGGTTACTTTACCTTGTCCCCTGCCCTTTGCTTTTTGATCCAGTTTAGGAGTCAACTCCACGGTCTGTGGACTATCGACTACAGGCTGTTGTACCCTATCTCCCTCACTTTGACCTTCAGGCAAACGCTTAACTTCTTCCAAAAGCACGCTTGTTATATGACCCATGAATTGTTTAAATGTGTAGTCGGGAGATTCCGCTATGGTTGTAAATACCGGACGAATGTTTTTCTTTTCCAGAATATCAATTGCCTTCTTAATATCGGAACTTATAATCCTTTTAAGGTCATCATACTCATACCCCTCGTCTGTTAACCTTGATATCTTGTGGTACCGTTCTTTTTTTGACGCGAAGAAATCCGTGTCAATATCTAAAAGAACCGGTCTTGTTTCTTTTTCAAGATCCGGAATTTTATCTATCCCATAAAAATAATGTACCTTTACTTTTTTAAGACCGGTTATTACCGCGTCTTCGGGAATAAAATGAACCCCGGGTTGAGGATATATCTGTTCAAAGTAAAACTGTTCTGCTCCATAACCACTGGTGTATATCGCGGCGTAAAAATCACTGCTCCCCGTAGGACTTAAATTATATTCCTCGGGTTTCACGATCCATATCTCATCGACAAGCCCATAATACACTGCCGGAGCGATATACGCCGTTTCAGAATAGTTTATATTGGCTATGTCGTTAATATTACGCGGTTGCGGTAAAATTTGCGGACATACCATATCATCGTGCGCGTCAATATGAATAAGAACCGCGTCCTCTGTGCCTTTAACAAGCCTAAGCTCTTCCCATTTGTTATATGCTTCACCATGATATTTAACGACCGCCACACGTCCCTGACTTGTGTCCTCTGTTCCAAACTCCTCAGGTTCAGGAGTTAATCCCCTGAACCGTGGGCTATCATCGGCTACAGATTGTTCTTTGTCCTCCACACTCGGTACTTTACCCCCTATTCCTTTCCTTACAAGTATCTGTCTTGTAAGATATCTGCCAATACGCTTTTCTATTACGTCGTATTCCTCTTCCAAATTTTCTCTGGATGGTATTTCAACATCGGGAACATTATGATTAAAATACCTGATCTTAAACCGTCCCATATCAATAATTATGGAACCCTCATATACAGCAACCTTTGTGTCCTTCGGAAGGGTATTTTTAAACTCCACCGGGAGCTCAGCCGCACTGTCTATTTCTTGAAGTGCCGACTCAAGGATCCGTTTTATACGAGGGACATTCTGATTTTTGGGATCATTTTCTATACCTACAAGATACTTTCCCAAATACCCGCTTGCGAGCATAAGAAAGGTATCTTTCATATCCAGATCAGGCCTTGTAAACAAAGTCCGGGGCTGTAGGGTCTCT
>JAGLIU010000136.1 GCA_023142805.1 Candidatus Omnitrophota bacterium
CAACCGCTATTATCAACTTCCTTATTTCTAAGATTTTTTATTATTCTTTTAATTCTCAACTAGAACAATCTATACATCATATCATATATTTTCCTATCATCATCCGGAAGATCAAACGAACTTTCCCCTCTGATCGTTTTCATAACCGCCTCATCCAATTTTTCAGGATCGACACACACGATATATCCTTTTTCTTCAAGCCCCTTAATGAACCTTGCATATTTTGTTTGTTTCTTCCGCCTCTTATCGGGCATAAAAACCAATACACGCCGCCCTGAAGCGACCGCTTCAGAAACCATAGAAATGCTTTCTCCTGAAACAATTACTATATCACTTACAGAAAGTATATTTTTTACCGTATTAACATCTTTATCATTTTTTCCTACAACATAATCCTTACATCTCTTATCCCCGTTAAATACATCGTAAAGAACATTCTCTGTTTCTAAATTCGTTCGACGTGAAGTCGTTACATAATATGCTCCTCCTTGATCCTCACAAACTCTCTTTACGCTCTCCGCTACTAAACGTGTCAATTTTTCACTAAAATAAAAATAAGAATTATCCCCTCCAAAAAGAAGCCCGATATTCGGACCTTTTTGATTCTCGCCCATTTTATCCGACTTCAACGGAATCCCATAACCCGTTGCCTCTAACTCCTTGACGTCCACTAAATTCGGGGCTAATTCTGTCACTACTTCATTATCCCCGCCCCATGCCCCTTTTATTCGATTTCGGCAAAGATCCTCCCCCCGCAAGCCCGCGTCATGTCTAGGCATTACCACAAGATCAAAAGCCGCCCGATTGATCTTTCCCGGATCCAGTATTGTTACATTTCGCGCGTTGTTCTCTATCTTCATCATTTTGTTTACACCAAACAGACCGGATCCACAACTGACAACAACATCCGCGTATTGTTTGGATATATTTTCGTAACTTTCTTTTTTTAGCGCCATTTTCAGTAAAAATAACCGGCCTTGAAAATATTTACTCAAGAACGGGGTTAAACTATTAAAAAACAGTTTGTATCCTTTATTCTTAAAGCATATCGCCGCTACATTAACCTTTAAATGCTCAGGACTATATCCTTCCTCTTTACGATACTTCCTGATCTGTTTGACAACAGCAAGAGACTGATTTAAATGTCCTTTTTTCCCATCATCCAAGACCAGGATCTTTTTTACAGGCGTTAATTTCCATTTCTTATGCATCCATAACCATTGTTCGGGATACTTCCTTATATGTTTTTCAAGATAACGGTTGTATTCCCGCATATAGGGTACAATGTCTTCCCCCTTTTGGATCGCCATGATCGGCTCCACTACAACTTTATGATAAGCCCCCTTTTCCCTGTGAATAAAGACCGGCAAAATTGAAGCTCCGCTTTTCTGCGCGAATTTATAAGGTCCGACGGCCGTCGAAGCGGAACGACCAAAAAAATCTATCAATTCGCCTGACACACCCGCGTTTTGATCCGCGAGTATTCCTACACTTCCTCCCTTATGAAGCACACGAAAGATATTCTTAATATTCGTGCCTTTTCGTATAACAATATTCCCCTTTGATTCTCGCAACTTATTTAATATCTCGTTTAAACGTACCATCTTCTGATCCCTGGCTAACAAATACAGCGGAATCCCCCTATTTACACTTGTTACCGTACTAAGCTCCCAATTACCAAAATGCGCGGATAAAAGTATCATACCGTTCGGATTTTTTGCCGCGCCTTCAATGTTCTGAAAATTACGGATCTTTACGTATTTATCTGTATATTTTTTGTCCATCTTTGTTAGGGATAACAATTCCATGAAAGTCTGGACAAGATTCTTGTAAACATCTTTGGTAAGCTTTTTAATTTCGGAAGGCGTTTTTTCCTCGCAAAAAGCGGCTTTTAAATTCGCATAGGTTATCCACTTCCTTTTACCGCTCAACGCGTACACTAACACACCTATCCGCCTGCCTATCCACAAATTAAATCGTATGGGCATTACATGAAAAAAAGCATTAAGAATTCTTACCAGAACTGATGCTATTAAGTCTATCACTTAGTTCTTCCTTCCCCCCTATTATATCAAGCACTATATTGAGTACAAACAACCTATCCCTAACCGCGGATATATCCAGTTCTTTAAGTTTTACAAAATCTTTGTTCGTAACAATAATATTGTCGATGTTATTCTCCGCGCATTTACGGGCTATCCCGTCTATATCTCCTTGAGTATAGACATAATGATCGGGATAATCATCACGAAGAACTATATCCGCTCCTTGTTTTTCTACCAAGAATTTAAAATAATCCGGGTCAGCTATCCCACTGAACAAATACACTCTCTTACCTGAAATAATCTCCGCGGAATGAACCGCGCTCATAGAATCTGTTAAACCATGTATCTTATACTTGGTTGTCACAATAGCTTTCCCTTTAAAGTCCGATCTCAACTTATCAATAGTCTCTTCTGTAACCTGCTCTCCGACTCTATCCGCTTTTGTTAACACAAAAATGTCTGCCCTTTCGAGCGCGTAAACAGGCTCTCTCAAGACTCCCCGGGGCAACACATGCCCGTTACCAAAAGGGTTTAAAGAATCCAGAAGAACTATATTCAGATCACGTTTTAGTCTTCTATGCTGAAACCCGTCATCAAGAATAACTACATCTTTCCCTTCTTCCCCGGCCCTGTACGCGCCTTTAACTCTATCTTGACCCTTTATTACTAAAACATCCGCGAGCACGTCTTCAAGCATCTTGTTCTCATCATTTCCGTAACCTCTGGTAAGAACAGCTGGTTTTTTACCATTCATTAAAAAATAATCCGCGAGAAATATCGCGAATGGAGTTTTGCCTGTACCACCCACGGTTATATTACCTACACTTATGACCGGCGTCAGCGCGTCATATTGTTTTCTAAAACCGTGCTTGTACACCCGATCGATCAAACTTACAACACTAAAATATAACCACGATAATACGCGTAAAACCCCTTTTAGAACAAACTCTACAGGTCCTACTCTTTCATCTTTCATCAATGATAACATGTACAACTTAAACGATACCATAATGTTTACATCCCTTATCAATACGATTAAAAGAGTTTAGATGTTTAAATGTCTAAAGCTCCGGCTCATAAAACTTGACCACGTTAATTTTAAGACCGCGTAAACTCTATAAACTCCAACGTGACAACCCCTATCACCTTACTCCATGCGCCTAACTCCGTATATCTCTCATATATTTTTCTATTTCTTTCACAATTTTAACAACCGCTCCAGTATTATCGGAGATGACTTTCCTCGCGTTCATTGATATCTCTTTATTTAATTCAGGGTTATTTAAAAGAGCCGCTAACACATCTTTAAGGTGTTGAACATCCTCTACCTGCATAGCCGCCTTAGCATCCAGGAATATCCTGCTTATTTCTTTAAAATTGGACATATACGGTCCAAAGATCACAGTCTTCCCCCATTTAGCGGCTTCTATAGGGTTTTGTCCGCCTTTTTTCACTATACTTCCTCCAATAAACACCACATCCGCGATATTGTAAAGATCACTCAAATGTCCGATCGTGTCTACGATCAATACATCAAAACTTTCCGTCCCCATGTTTGCTTGACGCTTAAACGAAGCTTCTAATACAGAACTTTCGCCCTCAATTATCCGTGAAAACATAGCACAATTCAGTCCCGCCGCTTTTATCTGCCTTTTTATCTCGTCTGATCTCTCGATATGTCTCGGAGCCAAAACAAGTTTTAACTCTTTATATGTCTTTTTAAGCGCGTTAAAAATCTCTATCAGTTCTTTTTCTTCCGGAGAATGAGTGCTTCCGGCAACTATGATCATGTTGTTCTCGCTAAACCGCAAAGTCGCTTTATCAAACAATACGTCTTTGAGCTCAGGAAGTTGTCCGCTAAACTTCATGTTTCCCATCACGAATATCCTGTTCTTATCCGCTCCGAGCCGCGTTATTCTTTCAGCATCCTGATCCGATTGCATACAAAAACATGTTATGTATCCCAAAATGGAGGATATAATAGGTCTAACTCTTTTATAGTTTAAAAAAGAATCGTCCGATATTCTTCCATTAACTAACACGATCGGTATCTCCCTAGATTTAAGTTCTCTAAGCAGATTGGGCCATAATTCTGTTTCTACCATTATATACAATCTCGGATCTATTCTTTTTACTATCCGTGATATGATCATACTCAGATCAAACGGATAATAAAACACATACTCAACAATCCCTTTTTTTTCGTTTAAATGTTTTTTTACAACATCATTTCCGGTACGTGTAGTAGTTGAGATAACAATGGGCGCGTTCTGATATTTGTTTTTTATCGCTTCAGCTAATTTAACAGCAACCATAGCCTCCCCTACACTTACGGCATGTATCCAGACAGGCTTGTTGATATCTACTAAAGATTTTGGAAGAAATCCAAATTTCTGAAAAAACCCTTTATGCCATTTACCTTTGATCAAAAGATACGGTATATATAAAAAACTGAAAATTATAAAAAATATATCATAAAAAATTCGCATAATCAATCTATCGGTTTCATTGAAAAATCAAAATAAAAGTTAATTGGATCCAGAATAAGCTTTTGTTTCTGTCGAACACTAC
This sequence comes from Candidatus Omnitrophota bacterium, assembly GCA_023142805.1. GTDB lineage: Bacteria > Omnitrophota > Gorgyraeia > Tantalellales > Tantalellaceae > JAGLIU01. The sequence goes on from JAGLIU010000136.1 coordinate 4,617, forward strand.
ACAACCATTGATCTTATGCCCTCGGATGGGCCTTCATATACATCTCCCTCAACCTCTTAGATCCTAAATGAGTATATATCTGCGTTGTTGACAGATTCTTGTGTCCCAAAAGTTCTTGCACACTTCTGAGATCCGCTCCATTATTGATCAAATGTGTAGCAAAAGAATGTCTAATAGAATGCGGAGATATCTTATTCTCTATACCACATTGTTCTACATATTTATCTATTATCCTGCGTATACTTCTATCGGTTATTCTATTGCCACGTTTATTTAAAAAGATAGCTCCCCTTATTAATTTCCGATCTTCTATGTAACTTCTAAGCACCCGTTGTGATTCCGACCCCAAAATGGATATTCTTTCCCTTTTTCCTTTACCTCTCACCTTAACCACCCCTGAAATAAGATCAATGTCTTCAAAATTAAGACCCACCAATTCACTCACACGCATCCCTGTCGAATAAAGTACCTCCAAAATAGCCCTGTCCCTTAACCCTAGAACGTTATCCACCAACGGCGCGGTTATTAACTTCATAGTTTTCTCTGTATCTAAAAATTCTGGGAGATGCTTATCAAGTTTAGGAGTAAAAATACTTTGAGATGGATCCGTATCCACATACTTTTCTCTGGAAAGAAATTTAAAAAAAGACCGTATCACACTTAATTTTCTCACTATCGTACGTTTAGCGGATCCCTTTTTACGAAGTTCCGCCAAGAATTTCCGAAGATCAAGATGCGTTATTTTTTTAGGGTCTTCTTTTTTTAAAAACTTATAAAATTCCACAAGATCAGAACTATAACTACGTAAGGTATGTTCTGAATAATTTTTTTCTATATCAAGATAATTTAAAAACTTTCCAATGAAACGTTCCACTTCTATTCCTCTTCTACCGCTTCAGTCCCACTGTCGCTATTCACCTCTGCTGCCGGCAGCTTTCTGGTGGTATACGTACACTTAGGATATTTAGTGCATCCGTAAAACGCGCCGCGCCTTGATTTTCGTTCTACAAGTTCCCCGTCACAATTTTCCTCGGGACATTTTACTCCTGTGGTTATAGACTCCGAATGTCTGCATGCCGGAAAATCGGAACAGCTCAAAAACTGACCGCGTCTTCCCCACTTAACAACCATTGGTTTCCCGCATTTAGGACAATCTTCCCCTGTTTCTACAGCCTGACGCTTAACGTTTTTCATGCTTTCTGTAGCTTTTTCCATATCCTTTGAAAACGAAGAATAAAAATCTTTAAGCACATTCACCCAATCCACGATACCTTCCTCAACACTATCCAGTTCATTTTCCATCTTGGCGGTAAACTCATCATTTACAATATCAGAGAAATTTTCTATAAGAAGTTTGTTAACAAGTTCTCCAAGATCCGTAGGCTGTAAACTTCGATCCAAACGTTTGATATAATTACGATAAACTATTGTTCTTATTATAGGCGCGTAAGTTGACGGCCGGCCGATCCCCTTCTCCTCTAACATCTTAACTAATGACGCGTCGGTATAACGCGGCGGAGCCTTAGTAAAATGTTGCGCCGGAATAAGCTCTTCAAGAAGGGTCTCTTCTCCCGCTTCCAAAGGAGGTATCTCCGGAATTTCCTTTTCAATCTGTCCGTCTTCAATATAAGGACGAAGAAATCCGTCAAAAATAAGTCTTCCACCTCCGGCACGAAACCTGTAATCACCGGCATCTATATGAACTGACAGAACTGAATATACGGCACTATCCATCTGACTAGAAATAAATCTTTTCCATATAAGATTGTATAATTTGTACTCGTTGGGATCAAGATACGGGGCTACCTCTTTCGGGCTTCTAAAAATACTGGTCGGACGTATCGCTTCATGTGCTTCCTGCGCGCGTTTTTTCGCTTTATATTCCGGAGACTTTTCCGGAATATACTTCTCTCCATATTGTTCTATAACATATTTTTTAGCTTCCTCTTTAGCCTCGTCTGATATACGCACAGAATCCGTACGCATATAGGTTATAAGTCCCACACTACCTTTTTCGCCTAATTCTACCCCTTCATAAAGCCTTTGCGCGGTACTCATTGTTTTACCCGCGGAAAAATTAAGTTTATTGAACGCGTCCTGTTGAAGCAGCGATGTTGTATAGGGAGATCTGGGATAACTTTTTTTATCTCTGCATCCTACATCGTGAATAATAAATTTTTCTTCTTTTAATTTGGCGGTTATCTCATCAATACTTTCAGCATCGGGAATCTGCGCCTTTTCGCCTTTGTATTTTACCAATTTCGCGGAAAACGGAATAGCTTCATCTTCCGCTTTGATATTTGAATCCAGTTTTTTAAGCAGAACTTCCATACTCCAATATTCTTCGGGATTGAACTTGCGTATTTCTTCTTCTCTTTCAACTATAAGTTTTACCGCCACCGACTGTACTCTTCCGGCACTTAATCCTCTTGTAATTTTTTTCCATAAAAGAGGACTAAGTGAATATCCCACTATACGATCAAGTATCCTTCTGGCCTGCTGCGCGTTTACTTTGCTCATATCTATCTGACGTGGATTTTCAAAAGCGTTCTCCACGGCTTTTTTCGTTATTTCATCAAAACTTACTCTGAATATGTCTATTTTTCCGTTATCAAGCTGCTCTTTAAGATGCCAGCATATTGCCTCTCCCTCTCTATCCGGGTCAGCCGCTAAAAATACCGCCTGTATACCTTTCGCCTCTTTTTTTATCTCGCTCAGGTATTTTTTACGCCCCTTTACCACAACATATTCCGGTTTAAAATTATTTTCAAAATCTATACCCATTTTTGAAAGCGGAAGATCGATTATATGCCCCATACTGGCGACAACTCTGTAATCTTTCCCCAATATTTTGTTAATAGTCTTTGATTTGGCAGGAGACTCCACAATGACCAAAAATTTAGCACCGGTCTTCTTTTTCTTTGTTCTCTTACTTTTTTTAACGACCATATCACCTATCCTTGATTAATTCATATCTTTTACCGACTAATGTACGTATCCTACCATCAGTTTCCAGTTTTAATAAAGTCTTCGACAACATATTGGAACTCTTGTTAACATTTTTCGAAATATCATCCACATGTATCCCCGGTTCGTTCCTAAGTACGTCTATTATTTCTTCTTCTTCACTTGAAACAACGATCTTTTCCTCTTTTTGATATATCGACAAATCCTTTTTCTCGTCAATAAAAACATTAATTTCCTCCAGCACATCATCAACATTAGTGATCAATTTCGCGCCTGTCTGTAATAACTGATTGGTCCCGCCGGAAACTGCCGTATCAATGCGTCCCGGCACAGCAAATACTTCTCTTCCCTGTTCAAGCGCGAACCTGACAGTTATCATCGCCCCGCTCTTTTTTGCCGCTTCAACCACGATAACCCCTTTTGACATGCCACTTACTATTCTATTGCGTTTGGGAAAATTCATCTTCAGCGGTTTCATCTCAAATGAATATTCCGTCAGAACCGCTCCGCTGCGAATGATCTCACTAGCCAAACCTTCCGATTCCCTGGGATATATGTGATTAAACCCGCTTCCCATCACCGCTATAGTTCTACCCCCCGCCTTTAAAGCCCCTCTGTGAGCCGCGGAATCTATGCCCCTGGCCATACCGCTTATTACGGTTATACCTCTTTGGGCAAGTTCATAAGCAAATTCCTCGGCAACTCGCATGCCATATAACGAACATTTTCTAGATCCGACAATGGCTACAGCGTTAATATCTTCAGACAATATTTCTCCGCGGCAATAAAGTAACCGCGGAGGAAAATGTATTTCCTTAAGCATCTGAGGATAGTCATCATCCTCTATCCTGATCTGTTTTATGTTATTTTGCTCCATATACGAAACTTAAACATCCTCTTCATTCATTTCACCTTTATCTAACATATCAAGAAATGTATCAGCGATCTCAGGATCCAGTTTTCTTCCTTTTTCACCCTTTATAATAGCCACAGCTTCATCAATAGAAAACCCTTTACGGTAAGGCCTGTCCGCGATCAATGCTTCATATATATCCACTACACTTAATATCCGAGCCCCTACGGGAATCTCCTCACCCTGAAGTCCCCGAGGATATCCTGTTCCGTCATAATTTTCATGGTGATTCTCGATAATGGGCAGAATATCCTGCAAAAAATACATAAGCCCCACCATTTCAGACCCCCAATGCGGATGATTTTTTATCTGTTCATATTCGCCTTTATCCAGTTCTCCTTTTTTTAAAAGTACTTCTCTGTCTATGGCTAATTTGCCGAGATCATGAAGAAGCGCCGCTCTTTTTATTCTTTCCGTCCTTACTTTACTAATTTTCAGTTTTTTCGCTAATTTCACGGCAAAGATCATTACTCTCGCGGCATGAGATGCCGTTCCCGGTTCACTCACTCTTGAAGCTTCAAAAAGCCTATCTACTATAATCTCGTATTCTTCAACAAGTTTCGTTACAGGCAAAAAAGATCCTTCGGATCCGGACTCCTCACACCCTTCTTTTCCTACCATCATATATACTGAACTTCTGTTTTTACTCAAGGGAACACCCATCCAGTTTACACATACTTCTTTGCCTTTACTCGTTATCATAGAAATATTGCATCTGCAAAGTGTCTTTTCTTTTTTCATAGCGGAAAACATCTCCCTAACTATTCTTCTTTTGGAGTGGGGTACAAAACTCTTGATCCATTTTTTTCCTATCACCTTTTCACTAGAAGCACTAAGACTTTTTAGATATTTTTTGTTAGCAAAAACAATATTTCCACGCAAATCAATAACCATAACAAACGCGTCAATAAATTGAAGTAGTTTTTCAAAGAACATTCTCCATAAAATCGTATATCTATAAGGACCTTCTATCATATGCGTATCCTCTCCTTTTTTTATTTAGCGATACTCTTTTTAATAGAAGCGATAACCACCGACACATCACCGCTTGTTGTATCTATGTTTACATCCGCTTTTTCATAAAATGGACGCCTATATTCTAACATTTCTTTTATTCTATCTTCCGGGTTTACTGTGTTAAGAAGCGGACGATGCCCATGTTTCTTTACTCTTTCGAATATCACCCTCGTTTCCGCCCATAAACAAACTACAATTCCGGTTCTTTTTAAATCAATCATATTATTTTCATCCAGAACAACTCCTCCACCCGTATCTATAACACAATTATCTCGTTCACTAACCTCTTTAACCACATTTTTTTCAACCTTACGGAAAAATTCTTCTCCGCTATCTTTAAAAATATCGTTGATCGACCTGTTCTCTTTTTCTTCTATAAGATCATCCGTACTTATATACTCCATGCCCAGATCCTGAGCGAGAAACTTCGCGAGCATAGTCTTCCCCGTACCCATAAATCCCACTAAAACAATATTGCGCATATATCCCCAATAATAAAATCTAAAAGTTAAGATAAAGGATCAAAATTAAAAATTCAAAAATAATTCAAATTTTTTTCACCTGCGGCTTACGCCAATATTTTAGAATAGGTTCTGTATTCACCTCACTATCCCCTTGAACCTGTTCTGAACACTCCCTCTTATTATTTTCTTCTTCAGCTTCAATTTTCTATTCGCTTCCCCCTACATACACTTCAACTGTTCCAAATACCCTTCATAATTCCGTCTTATTTCTTCGATTGAATCCCCTCCAAACTTTTCGAGAAAGGCCGCCGCTATCTCAATCGCTACAATAGCTTCAGCTACAACTCCACAAGCGGATACGGCTGTTACATCCGATCTTTCTGTCGCGGCGGACTCCACCTGTTTTGTTGTTATGTTTACAGAGGCAAGGGGTTCCGCTAAAGTAGATATAGGCTTCATAAAACCTTTTATCCTGACAAGACATCCATTTGTTACCCCGCCTTCTATACCTCCGGCATTATTTGATGTTCTAACAAACTTACGGCACTCTCTATTGTACTCAATAGGATCATGAACTTTTGATCCTTCTTTCGCGGCGGAATCTATCCCCTCACCTACGGATACCGCTTTTACAGCCGGTATCGCTATCATTGCTCTTGAGATATTCCCATCTATCCTCTTGTCCCACTGGGTGTGATCACCTAACCCAACAGGAACACCCCTGACCAAAACTTCAAAACATCCACCCAAAGTATCGCCTTCATTTTTAGCCTGATCTATTTTCATACACATTTTTTTTTCCGCGGATTTATTCGCGCATCTTAACGGGGAGTTTTTCATATCCGAAAACTCCTTTATTTCCTCAAAAGAAAGAGTCTTTGTATCAGCTTCAATCCCGCCAAGCGCCGTAACATGACTGATCACATCTATATCGAACCCTTTTAAAAAGATCTTGGCGACAGCACCAGCGGCTACTTTAGCTACAGTCTCACGCGCGCTGGCCCTTTCCAGAATATCCCTGGCGTCTAAAGTACCGTACTTCTGCATTCCCGCCAGATCCGCGTGTCCGGGCCTGGGATTTTTCACCTCCGGCAATTTATCTATTTTCCTGTCCTTATTTTCCACCAATAGACCAATAGGACTGCCCAAAGTATAACCTTTCCTCACACCCGCTATAATTTGAACTTTGTCTTTTTCTATAGACATACGCCCACCTCGTCCATAACCATGCATTCTTTTAGAAAGTTCGTTATTTATAAATAACTCATCGATCCGCATACCTAACGGCATTCCGTCAATAATAGCCATAAACCCTTTACCATGAGATTCTCCCGCGGTCATGTATCTTAACATAATTCCCCCTTGTACCGGTTCGGAGTTACAACTTCGATAACTCTATCCCGCAAACTCTGAACTCTGAACCATAAACTCTAAACTGAGTTAAAACCTAAATAAATATTTCAATATCCTGTCACCATACAAAAGACTGACAATAGCCGCCAAAGATAGATACGGCCCATACGCGATCATATCTTTTTTGAATTTTATTTTCATAACTATTCCAACAACGGAGCCTACCACAGGTGCCATAAAAAATGTCAGCAATACAGCTTTCCATCCTATAAACGCGCCTATCATGGCCATTAACTTTACATCTCCACCACCTAACGCTTCTTTCTTAAAAATAAATTCGCCTAACACGCCCAGGAGAAACATACTTCCTCCTCCGACGAGTATTCCTAAAACAGAATTTGAGAACGACCACCAATAAGAACCCGAACCATCAAGCTTGAACGCGGTCATAAACACCATACCCGCGAATATCCCGGGAATACTTATAACATCCGGAATTTCCTGATACTCAAGATCTATAAAAATAACAACTATCAGACTGCAAACAAAAGCCCAGTAAACAAAAAAATCAGGAGTCAAAAAATAGTATTTTAAAAGCCCTATGCCGCTGATCGCCGTTACAAGTTCCACTAAAAAATATCTAAACGCGATCGGTTTTTCGCAATTACGACATTTTGCCCCCAATATTAAAAAACTCAACAAAGGAACATTATCATACCAGGCAATTGTCTTCTCACAAAAAGGACAGAAAGAACGCGGCATAACAACAGATTTACCCAACGGTATTCTGTATATGCAAACATTCAGAAAACTCCCTATGATCGCGCCGAACACAAAAACTATGTAATATTCCATTTAGTCTACAACCCCCGCTCCAGAGACTCAACACGGTTAAAAAAGTTTAAAAGGCTGAATGTCTAAAACTCTATAACCCCTGTGAACGCGACAAACCCATAATGGAGCGTTTGCTTACAAATGTCATTCCGAGTAAACCGCGTGCCAACCTCAGAAAAACCGTAAGCGGAAAATCGAGAGATCTGAATTACTTAATGTCTCTCGACTCGTTCGTCGCTAACGTTCCTCTCTCGCTCGAAACGACAAAAGTAACCCGATATTCATCACTTGCTTGAAATTAACAAAAGTAAAATAATTTTATTATATGTCCACCTTCATAGAGATCCAAAGATAAGCACCACAGACTCTACAAACCTTATTTTTCCGTCTCTTCCGATGTCGCTTTCCACATAATATCTCTCACTTCCGCGAAAGGTTTTCCCGTCCATATTTGAAACGCCAATGCCGCCTGGTTCACAAGCATACCCAAACCGTTAACGGCTACCAAACCCTTTTCTTTAGCGGCTTTGATAAGCGCCGTTTCTCGAGCATAGATCAAATCGCAAACTACCATCCCCTCTTTCAAACAATTCAAGGGTACAGCGGAACGATCATCTCCCTCTTTTGTTCCAAGAGGCGTCGCGTTAACAACAATATCACACGTTTTCATCACTTCTTGAATATCGTCAACATCAACCGCCGTGCATATCTCCTGATCAAGAATATTTTTACAGCTATCTACCACCTCAGTTAGCCGTGTTTTATCCGCATCATATATGTTAACTTTCCGAAAACCTTTTTCTTTAAAAGTCAAAATGGCAAAAAACAGGGCAATAGCTCTACCCGCGCCTCCTGAACCAAAGATGAAAATATTTTTATCTTTAGCAAACGTTTCGGGATCACCGTTCACGACAGAAATTAATGAGTAGTAAAAACCACGACTATCAGTGTTGTACCCCGTAAGCTTACCCTTTTCAATATTTACCGTGTTAATAGCTCCCAAAAAACTATCAGGTTCAGGCACTTCCCACCCGGAATACGCCTTTAACTTATCGTAAATATCAATTTTATACGGCACCGTAACATTGAATCCGCTTATTTTCCCGGAGGATACTTCTTTTTGAAAAAAAACATTAATATTGTCGGTGTCAAAAAGTTTATACTCGGCGTTTATATCAAAATGTTTAAACGCGGCATTGTGCATTCCGGGAGACAAAGAATAACTTATATTCTTCCCTAAAAGACCGTATAGCTGTTTTTTAGAAGTGTCAATCATAACAATTATTAGCGTTGATCCGGTTTCTTACGTTCTAACACCATGATCCTCAAAGCGCCATAAACTTTTCGCTTTATTTCTTGAGTTTCTTCTGTCTTAACTCCAAACGATTGATCGCGTTTACATAGGCAAGTACACTTGCTTCTATAACGTCAGTACTGAACCCTCTGCCGATAACTATATCTTTTTTGAACGCTATCTTTACACTGGCTTCACCTAAAGCGTCTTTTCCGCTTGTAACGGCATTGACTTTATAAGTGATCAGCTTGCCTTTAAGTTTTACGGCTTTATCTATGGTTTTAAAACACGCGTCAATCGGTCCGTCACCCGAAGCCGTAGCTTTGATTTTTTCTCCGTGTTTTTTTATAACCACAGTCGCTTCCGGCTTTACTGTTTTCCCGATCGCGACCTTAAAATCTAAGATCTTATATTCTTCAGGAATGGTCGCGAGTTCATCTTCAACTATTGTGGCCAAATCTTCGTCAAATATTTTTTTCTTTTTATCGGCTAAAAGTTTAAATCTGGTAAACGCCTGATCGAGCTCTTCTTTGGAAAGATCATACCCGAGGATCTTTAATCTGGCACTAAACGCGTGTCTCCCGGAAAGCTTCCCCAAAACAATATTACTTCCCTTAAACCCTACATCCTGTGGGCGAATGATCTCATACGTAACTCTTTTTTTAAGCACTCCATCCTGATGTATTCCCGATTCATGACTAAAAGCATTCTCTCCGATAATAGCTTTATTCGGCTGTACACATATACCTGTAAGCTTACTGACCAGTTTAGAGGTCCTGTACAGATCTTTTGTGTTTATCCGCGTTGTCATATTTTTAAAAATATCTTCGCGCATTTTAAGCGCCATAACAAATTCCTCTAAAGCCGCGTTACCGGCTCTCTCCCCCAGACCGTTAATAGTACATTCAACTTGACGCGCTCCGTTAAGTACCGCGCTCAAAGAATTACTGACACCTAAGCCAAGATCATTATGACAATGCACGCTTATCACAGCTTTATCTATGTTTGAAACGGTATCTTTAAGAGTTTTTATGATCTGACCGAATTCCCGCGGCATAGCATACCCTACTGTATCGGGTATATTCACGGTTGTCGCGCCGGCCTTTATAACCGCCTCGACAACCATAGCTAAAAAATCCGGCTCTGTACGGGAAGCATCTTCGGGAGAAAACTCCACATCCCCAA
>JAGLIU010000137.1 GCA_023142805.1 Candidatus Omnitrophota bacterium
GTGCTCAGCGTGGAGAGCGAATAGCATCAGAAAATGGATATTCACTAATGGATGAATAGAATCTTATAATATTAGGATGTCCCGCAATTCCGTAAGCTGGGTTGTAAACTGATAAGCATCAATTCAAGAATTTTATTATAAAATCTAGTATAAGTCAAATTGCTTCCGAACTTCGTTATTTCCAATTAGATTTGACAATATTCTATAGTTGTTTTTTTCAAATCTTATACGCCCAGCAATTATTGCAGGATGTATTTTTTCATCATGAGCCACAGAGATAATCTTTTTAGGACTAATCTGTGCGGTGAGATCGAATTTTCTCCATGCTCTGTTGGGAATTAGTGCCTCCTGCGCAATCTTATCAGCTTCTTCCTCCTTCTTATCTCCTGATAAACTTTGAAGTCCCCTTAAATCCATATCATCGAAAATTATATAATTTTTTTCCAGCGAGAGATGTTTCCAGACATGAGCCAACTCATGAAGCAAACAAAACCAAAAATTATCAAGACGATCATACCTTAAAGTTAATCCTACTACAGGATTACCATTTGGCAGAAAAAAAGTTGCTCCATCGAAATAAGTCTTGCTCGGGTGAGAAATAGTGACTAAATGAATCCCGTTCTTCTCTAAATATTCTTTTGCTATTTTAGGTCCATTTTCAAAATAGCTAAACTTGGCTATTTCTCTGAGAAAAGATCTATTAACAGTACCATGCTTAAATTTGTTTATTAAGGGTTTACTATTAGCCACAGCCATTACTTTTAGGCACCAAGCCTTCAGGGCATATTGGTCATTCTTTGTGTTTTCTCTGGAACTTTGTTTTCTTCTAAACAGGCATTCTGAAGCTGCTTCAACGCCTCCTGCCTCTTTAATTAGGTTTCTAATCAACTCTTCAGCTGACCCTTTAACATCTCCAACCCCTTGGATCCAACCTTTTTTGGCCATCTCAACAACGGGAAATTTTTTCCAATCCAAATCTGGAATATTTTCAGGGAATGAGGCATCGGGCTCCTGAAGCAAAACATCTGCAGGGATACCAAGTCCTTGATGTAGAGATCTCATCATTGCCAATGTCAAAGGTCTTTTACCTCTCAAAACTTCAGAAACTTTACTTCTACTGCCAACAAATGGAACTAATCTCTTTTGATTTAATCCAAGCTGTTCCATTCTAAACTTTATTGCGCTTATTGGATCTGGCATATCAATTGGAAAATTCTCGTCTTCATATATTTCAACAAGAGTGCTTAGCAGCTCAAGTTCATCAACTTTTGAAGTTCCAACTTCTGAGTCCATCAGCTGATCAATACGTCTGAGAGCAACATTATACTCATTTTCTGTTTTAATTAATTTGTTAATCATTTAAATCACCTCCGCATTGATCTCATCATACTCTTTATGAGTACCTATGAAACGAATATACACAACCTTCGCTGGAAAATTAATTTTTACAACTAAGCGATATTTATTTCCCCCTATATTGAAAACAACCCTGTTGTTTCTCAATATGCTTGCATTTGCATATTTTTCTTTTATGTCTGTCCAATCTTGCCATTTGGCCCTTTTTGTTTCATGATACCATGCTTTTAAAGGCGGTTTAGAATCCGAATATTCTGGCTTCTCATAGAACTCCTTCAAAGTCCTCCTCGCTATAATCCTCATAGATATACCATAATAACTGTTCCCAACTTTGTCAACAAAAAAAGTTCCCAAAATGGGAACTTTTTAAAAAGTGACAAGACAGGGCTGAAGTTCCTATCTTTTAGTTTTGTGACAAAAATTGATTTTTTTGCCTATTCCCTTTCTACTGTTTATACAACTCTAACTCAATAAAATCAAAAAGTTGCGGGATATTAATAGGTTGTCTCCAATCCCCAAAACTTAATGGGGTTCAAGGGGTCGGAGGCTCAAATCCTCTCGCCCCCGACCAGGAATATCAGTAGGTTACACACTGGCATATCTTTCTGATTCCCGCCCTTTTAGGATAAAATCGATAATTCCCTGGTACTCTCGCCATTATCAAATTTCGTTATCTCACTTTTTTCTTGAATAGCCTTTATTGCGTTCCTAAAGACCTTTTTATAAGGCATGGATGTTGTTAAATGCTAGCAGCAAAAACCAGTTCTAGAACCCTAGCACCTGGTTAATAAGAACAACCTTGATCCTTCCTTTGGGGAACGATTTTTCAGTAATGGCCCAGT
>JAGLIU010000138.1 GCA_023142805.1 Candidatus Omnitrophota bacterium
TTTGTTGACGAAGTGGCAACCGGTCGTAACATGAGTCGGAGCGATGTGAAGGATCTGGCAGATGGGCGCATATATACCGGGGAAAAGGCTAAGAGTCTTGGTCTTGTTGACGATTTTGGTAACATGTATGATGCGATTGAGAAGGCTGGTGAACTTGCTGGCATCGATGGTGAACCTGCGGTCATTTACATGAACCGACCAACCCTTTCCAGATTGCTTTTTGGTTCTGAAACAGATTCATCACAAGCCGTGGAACAGTTTGCTTCTTATTTTGAAGACAGTCCTTTTGGAAAAATAACGGCTTGAGGCATAGTATTTTATTTGGATTTAAAACCTCAATTATGCTGTAATTTACATGTCAGTATCTTTATAACAAAAATGCATGCAGTGTCTGGTGTAATTAGAAAGAGATATAAAGATTAAATATTATTATATTTGATAAAAAATAAGAAGCAATTATGTGGTTTTATATATAAAAACATATATTTAGATGCTATTATATAATATGTGTGATGTTCTAAATAAGCACTTGATAGGGTAAACGGATATGGGATAAGATGTTAAAACGACTAAGATCAAGTATCTCAAAAAATGACTTTGGCACCATCGAGGAGATGGCTAGCGATAATAATGTTGAATCACTTAGTAGTACTGCTAAAAACCTTTTCAATGAAAATTTGAAACTTAATCGGACAGTTGAAGAGTATGAAAAGAGCATAGACAGTTTAAAAAGTAATCTTTCGATCAAATCATCTGAATTGGATAAGTTCAAGCAGTCAAATAAGAATTCACAAAAACAGATAAAACAGTTTAAAAAAGAAATTGAAGAGCTAAATATAACTTTATCTGATACATTGGATCGTGCCGAAAAAAGTAGGCATTTGGAAATTTTACGTGCAAATCGTTATAGGAAAGAGATTAACAAATTAATGGGGAATATAAGGTCACGCGACGGTTCCCATATTAATATCATGCAAGATTTGAATAATGATTCGAATTTTGGTGTTGATTCCCTTGCGGAAGAAATGTCAGGTGAAGACCTGAATCTGATCGTTGAGAGAGATAAGAAAATTGATGAATTGATGTCAACGATCAAAGATTTGCAAAGTGATATCGAGAAGTTGCGAGCAGAAAAAGACGACCTTCTTAAATGTGAAACGTCTGCAATTCATCCGGATGTGGTTGAAAAAAGCGGATCAATTGCTGACATGGAAAAAGAACTTGAGCTCATGATCTCAGAAAAAGATAGATTGATCGATGAAAATAAGCGACTTGTTCACAAAGTTGAGACTGGTAGGAGATCGTATGAGGCTCTTCTGGATAGAGTTGAAGCGGCAGAAAATTCCAAAAATGAAATTGAACTGATTTTTGAAAAACAAAAAGGCCGTTATGACCTATCTAATAAGCAATTGGTTGATGTTAAACAGGAATTGGGGGAAGTCACCAAAGAAAAAGACGATTTGAAAACAGAACTTGATGGGTTCCTGGGCAGGGAGGTCGAACTTGCTCCATGGAGGCATGTTGAAAAGAAGCCTTATGAAATCGCAATAGCATCTGATAGGAAGTCGGGAGCTCCGCATCTTGCAGTTGTGGGACAGGGTGGCAGTGGTAAGACCAGTTATGTAAAAAAAGTTCTAGAAAAAAGTGTAATGGAAGCCGGAGCGTCAGTATTTGTTTTTGATAGGCATCACGAGTATGAGGACATAGGGAATGTGATCGTCCAGTTCGGAGATGAACGGAATGAGGATGCTTCCGAATTTATAGATACATCCGGAATAATGAGTACTTTCAAGTTGACGGAGATTGACGAAGAAAGTGGTATCTGGAGCACAAAATCACGTATTGAGAAAGATGTT
>JAGLIU010000139.1 GCA_023142805.1 Candidatus Omnitrophota bacterium
GTTTAACACTTCCGTCTTCAAGTACCACATATGTTAATTCGTATGGTAATACACCTCCAAACTCCTCAATAGCTTTCCTGAACCCTTCTGACTTTTTAATTGTATCAGGCACATAATCCAACACATTACCGCTCCCTTTAACAACTTGGGTTCGTCCGTCAGCAAATCTTAAAGTAACAACTTGATCAGGAATAATATTTCCCGAAAGTGTCTCTCTAACGGCACCTATAAGTTTTTCTTTTTCCGAAGGTTTTATTTCATCCGGTAATAATCCTATCAATTCCTCCAACTCTATCACCGCGGCACTGACCTTGATATCCTCGGTTTCTTTGACAGATCCCAGGAACTTTCTTACTCTATTCCACAACTCACCCGTGAACGCGAAAGAAACATGTAAAGCGTTCAATCTATCAAACATACTTATTTCGTCCCATTTGTCCCCGGTCTTTTCAATTTTCGTTATCATCCGCGAAAAATTAATTTGATCTATACCGGTTCCGTCAAACATCGCTACAACAAAAACGCTCATATCATAAACCGCGTCAAGAGTAACAACACTAACGGTTAGTACTTGTAATAAATTGAGCTCACCAAAAACCTCATCCCCGTAAAGTTCCCGCATCTTTGTAATAAAATCAGCCGCTATTTTGGCTTTTTGAGAAGAGATGTTCCTGAGTATCCCGTCATTTTGTTTTATCTGGAGCTTCGCGATAACTGTTTCCAGCGGGGACTCATATATATCCGCGATTCTCGCTAAATCCTCACAAGTATGAAATGATGTCACGTTGTCCAGAACAATCTGGCTTAAGACCGCGTTTTTCGCGCCAACCACAGTCGAATGTGTCTTAACAGCGTGATACAACATATCAAGCGTAACGCTAGTTCCGGCAATCGACGGCAATTCTCCGATCACATCCCGCAATCTTAAAGCCACACCGGCCATATCCTCAGCAACCAGGTTCTTTGGTATGTTCCTGAATATATACTCAAGACCGATATCTCCGTACTCTCTCGCCATAAAAACAATATCTTCAAGAAGAGGTGAAACTTCTTCCATGTCTTTATGGAACAGTTTGCCCGCCGCGAATTTTCCCAATAGCTCTGATCTCGCGATATCATTATCGCCGTGCCTGACCGCGAAAACATATACCATATCTAAAGAAATACTTGTTTTAAGGTCTTCAGGAATTTTTGTAATAATATCCTTTACCCTAGCCGCCATGTTATCACTAACGGAATGAACTATACCCTCCGCGTCTGTAACCCTGACAGTTTTTAATACTTCTTCTATATCTTTTTCCGCTTCATCAACTTGTTCCTGAAATTCTTTGAGATTATTCGGAACTTCCGTAACCTCGGTCGGCGCAAGAAGATCTCTTGATATAACGACAAGCTTTTCCGCCTCAAGTCGTAACATATCTATCGTCAAAGCCGTTATCCCGGATTCTTTTACTTTCGAAGCGAGACTTTTTACTTTTTCTCCCGTATCAACGTCTATGGAACCCTCCACGCTTTCAAGCAAACGTACAAAATAAAGCGCGGCGGCGTGCATATTAACCGCGGATCCGGTTAACGATCTTCGAGTTTCTTCCTCAAGGTCTTTTCTGCCCGATTCACTTAATAACGTCATTCCTTCATTTAACAGTTCATTAACAATAACCTTTATCTCCGAAACTTTCTTACTCAGTTCTTGTTCATCCAGTTTTCTCATCGAGAGCTCAACAGAACTTAACAATTCCCCGGAAACTGCTACACCCCGCGTTTTTTCGTAGAAGTTCCTTAACTCTTGTTTTTTCGTTTCCATTCCGGAAGCAATGTTTTCCATAAGCAGAGCGATCTTCGCGTTCATTTTCCCGGCCGCGTAATTTAACCGCGTATCAGTTTTGACAGCCTCATCATAAAATCTCGCGGCGTCTCTGAGATCCACGATACTATTGACCATGTCCATTACGCTTACTTCATCCTCCATTAACCTGATCTCAACCAGCCGGACTAATTCTTCAGCTTTTTCCGCTATCTTTTCCGCGAACTGAAACTCTCTTACATTATCCACAAACTTTTTGCTATCCGTATCAATATCAGCGAAGTGATCCGTCTCCAACTTTTCATCCGCGTCCATATTCATCGCTATATCAAAATGTGCCTTTGCTTTGTCAAGTTCGCCTTTAGCCCCGTACGCCTCAGCAAGCGAAATATTCAACTCAAAAAGTGTCTCAAAATCCAATATATCGTCTGTTATCCCGAGATACTCAGTAACACCGATAATTCTCATAACATCTATGCTGGTATTCCCTTTAATATCAGCGACTATTTCATCCGCCAGGATCCGCGTTGCCTCTACGGTATCGAGATCTTCCGGTTCAAGCGCGATAATCTGACGAAGTTTATCGATCTTAGTTTCCACATCCGGAAGTTCACCGACTTTTTCCCTCAAATCCGTAACCACATTTGATAAAATCTCTATAAATTTCGGATTAATTCTTTTCAACGCGATCTCAATCTTACTCATACGAGTCCATACTTCAGACAAATGTTCTTCAAATTCAGACTGAAAGGTCTTAAGATTTTTAGGATCTCCTCTTCTTTCCTGTCTAACAAGAATATCCCTGGCGTTCATACCGACAACGTTTACAAGTTCCGCGTGGATCACTTTTATATTTTCACGGATCTTTAACATATGATCCGCTATTTCAGAGGGGTCAACATCTTCGTCAAACATCCCGCGCAAAGACGCGACCTTTCCGCCAATGATAGCGGCATTTCGATCATCCAAAAAGCCGTCTGTACGCAGATATTCCATTGTATCGTTCATAAGCGCGATAATGGCGGGATCCACATCCAGCAGACTGTTTTCTATTAAGAATATACTTTCTTCTATATAAATCATGATCTCACCAGTGAGCTGTGGAGAAACGTCGAACTTCGCCATCTCTTCTTCGATCAACGTAGACGCTTTCCCCAAATTACCGGCCGCGATACACGCGTTAATACGGCCTTTTATCGCTTTCTTATTGAATTGATCCTCTTTAAGTATAATATCATATACCCTTATCGCGTCATCAAACTTATCGGACGCGATATATTCTTCGGCCACCGTAAAATATTCCAGGACGGCTTCGGAGTTCAAACCCTTTTCAGTGAGAGTCCTCGCGTGGCTCTCCGTCGCGGGTAGAGGCTGTTCGTCAATTTCCGCGGCTTTCTCCGCGTAAGAAACAGCGGATTCATCCCACCCGATCCCCGCGTATGCCTGAGCCAAAGAGCGGTATATTTTCCCGCGCTGTACGGTGTTAGCCGCTACAAGTTTTTCCTGTTCCTGATCCGAAAGCTCTTTAAAATTTTCCGATGCCGCGGGATTATGATCCAACGCCTTTAAACAACTCTGTATTGCCGCGGAATAATCCCCGGATTCCAGATATCTGACACTTAAAGTCACATAAAAATCAACATCATCCCTACCCGTGCCGGTAATAGAGTAAAGTTTTTCGATCGCTTCATTCGCTTTTTCGTTTTCCGGATCTATCCCCAAAACCTTCTTATAAGATTTTATCGCGTCACCCAGGTTATTCTTATCCTCAAATATGAACGCTTGTATTAAGTGAGCGTCTTTTGCCGAGGGATCCAGTCTTAGAGCTTCTTCCGTATTTATTAAAGCTTCTTCAACCATGCCGCGTAAATAATAATTTTCAGCCAGTTTAGCGAAAGCTTCAACCGATGAATTATCGTACACTATCGCTTTTTCCAAAAATTTTCCCGCTTTTTCCGGCTGTTTATTCGCGGTGTACAATTCCGCTATTTTGATGTAAATATCCACAGAAGGCGCCAGAATATATTCGCTATGCAGCAGTCTTATCTTCAACTCTGTTTTCTCGTCATCGGTCAGATTCGGACTATTGTCAACCAATACATTTGTTTTGGCATCCTCAGGAGCCTCAACAAACTCTGATGACGAACCGACAATATCAGACAATATGATCTGTATGACCTGTTTTTTATTATCTTCTAACTCAAAAAGAATTTCCTGTATGTTCCTGGTAACCAGTCTTTCTTCGGTTGGTGTGATCAGACGGATCATTTCTCCGATAATTTCAGAAGATTCAGGCGTTAAGTTGTTATTATCCGTCTTCAACGTATTGACCGCTATAGATCCCGCTTCTTTTAACAATACCTCAAGGGCCAACATACCTTCGGGAGAATCAAGATCATACATATTTACCAACCCGGTTAACGCTTCCATTTTGGCCATATTATCTTTTGTTTCCACGGCGGTTTTTAACCGTTGGTCAAAGGACTCATCTTTTTCTTTAATCGAATTTTCGATCCTTTTAACCAATGCCAGTTTTCTCATATTCTCAAGATCCGTATCCTCAATTTCTTTCGGCATTTTACCTTTTATGGAAGCGATATTAGACTGAATATGACGCTCTACATCTGTCGCGTCTATTCCTTTATTCTCATGTAACGCTCTTATAATATCGACCCCTTTGCCGTATTGTCCTTTTAGCGCGGTATCTCCCGAGAAAATACCATCTATCAGATCTTTGATCGTATCTTTTGTTAGATCATCTCGTTTCGCGATATCAATTAACCCTTCATGAACATCGGTTATATCCGCTTCTTTCCCGGCGGAATTTAACACCACAAAATAATGTTTTACGGCTGTTTTCAGCTGATCGTCTTTGGCCAGGGATCGGGCAAGTTTTATCCTGATCTCGACATTAGTACTATCCAGCATAAGAGCCTCTCTCAAGAGTTTTATTGACGTAACTACAGGCTTTACCCCCGCGCGAATATCAACACTTATCTGTTTTGCTTTATTTTCGAGCTCGTTAAAAGCCTCTTCCATATCAGAACTCAGGTTGATCCCAAGATCGTCAATTTTCGCTCTATAATAATTTGTCGTGTCAAGATATAAGGAAATACTTTCCGCCAGTTTATCTTTACGCGATACACCGGGAGTAAAATATTCAGTTAATATCTCTAAAAACGGCGCGATTGTAACGGCATGTAATACAGGTATTAACTCATCAAACTTTTCCGTAATTTCCTGATCTATGAACCTGGCTGGTTTCCAGAACCCTTCGATTTCTTTTTCTTTCTTCAAGTTTTCAATCTCCGTTATAAGTTTGTCAGCTTTTTCCAGGTCAGCCGTCAGACCAAGATAATTTTCGGCGCGTCCCGATCTGTTATCAATATGTCTTTCCGCCTTTTCCTGACACTCCGCCAACGCAAACCCGGCTATGACACTTTCTTTTTTATCACCTTTTACCTCCTTCGCGTATTTCTCGTATAGAGAAACCGCTTCCGAATATTTACCTTCGAGTTCCAACGTTTTCGCGTTAAAATAATCTTTTTTCACTTCATAAAGTTTCTCAAGAGCTTCAATATCATTTATCATATTTTCATTCTCTTTCAACCTTTCATTCACTTTATCAAGCTTCGCGTCAATTCCTGATCTTTCCCGCGCTTCTTTAATTTCATCAATCCCGGTTCTGGCTTCATCTGACGCCATTACCAAAACATCTACCTCCCCGGCCAGCGTCTCCCTTTCCTTTTTGAGTTCTTCCGTTTGTTTTTCCAGTTCTTGTCCCTTTGCCTCCAATATTTTCTTCGCGTTCTTAACGATCTCTTTAGATCCCTTTAAAGCGACCCGCTGTTTATCTTTTGCCAGGCTTCCGGCTTTTCGTCTTGTCAGCGCTGATCTGATCCTTACCGGAATTAAGCGTATCGATTCAAACAAGCCAAACTTAACCGGTTGTATATTCCACTTTTCCATCAACTTCGTTCTTTCATCGGTTAAACTGTTATAGTTTCCGGCAGACTTGATCTTGCCGTGAAGCTCCAGCAAACGACTAACATTTTTTTCTAGATCTTTTGAATCCTCAGGCGCCCCCCGAAGCAGTGTGTTAAATTCACTTTCCAGAACATCCAGTTCTTTCTCACTTAACTTTTCTTCCTCTAAGTTTTCTCTTTCCATTTCGATCAAAGCAAGACGCCGTGTATCATTTTCATAACCTTTCCATTTTTCTTCTAAAGCATTAAGCTCTTTGATCAGTTCACCGCTATACGCGACCGATGGTTTTCCTTTCATCTCAGCTCTTAACTCGGCCATTCTGATCGAATCCTGAGTAAACCCGTTACGTTTCTCCCGTATTCTTCTTTCAACCCCTTTGATCAAATTATTTTCTTGTTTTTTACGCTCTTCAATTTTCTTTTCCTGAATTTGAATCTGATCATAATATTTTGAAGCTTCTTCTCCTATCTGTTCGTTAAGAACGTCTTCGGATCTTAACCTCTCTATTTCTTCTTCATGTTGTTGTATTTTTTTGGTAATAGCCGCCATTTTCTCAAATGAAGCCTCCGTCTCCGGTTTGATCTCTTCATGATCCAAAGAAAACTCTTTCGCGGCTTCTTCAACTTCACCTTTTTGTTTTTCCAACTCTTCTTTCTTTTCCTCAAATTCCGCTTTTCTGTCGTTTAGAACCATACTCTTCAACAGCACCTGATACACAAACGCTCTAACACTATCAGGCCTGGATTCATCTTCGGCTATTTTTTCAAGTTGGCCGGTTTCAGAAGCGAGAAGCGCCATAAAAAGCTCGTTCGTTTTATCATGTTTCGCGCGACGTAATGCCTTTATATTGTCCTCTACACCACTTTTAATTTGTTCAGCTTTTTTCCTTAATTCCGTTATTTTGTTCTCTATGTCCTTAACACCATCTTCTTTCCCGCCAAGAATATTCCCAAGATCCGCTCCGGCACCTTTTTCTCTCAATCCCGCGAACATTTTATCAATTTGCTCTTTTTGCGTTTTTTGTGTTTCAAGTGCCGCTATTTCGGCGTCTACATCTTTAAGTTCGTCATAACCGTATAAGAACGCTATAGCTTCTTCATTCTTAGCGGCCGCGCTTACGGCCAGTTTTTTCGCTCTGGTATTCAGATCAAAACGTTTTACGACAAAATTCTTTATAAATTCCGGCATCGAAATATTCATCAAGGTTGATACCGCGATAAATCCCGCTACCGTTGTCATAATTCCCGGCACAGCTCCCGCTACCGTTCCCACAATTTCCGGCACAACCGCCGCCCAGGAGTTTGAGGCCTCTAATAGTGTCGTAAGGAACAATATCCCCGCTAACGCGCTCGTACCTTTACGACTTAACGCTTTCTTCGAACTCAAAAAACCTGTTAACTTTGTAAACATTTTTTTCATGTTTTCAGGACCTACAAGCGACATAAATAACAACATATATGGAGAAGTCAATGTATGCGCGGCCGTCAAAGTGGATAAAGCCACCCCCTTAAACATTGTCGGCAAGACTGCCCCCGCTATTACCCCCGGGAGCGTTGACATCAGTATCCATCCTATACCTACCATTACACTCGCTCTCAGACCGGCCTTTAATACATATTTTGCCACGGTCATTTTATCCCAGGCTTTTTTCGCCTCGCCAAACCGCAAAGTAAGATAATTCGCGTCTTTGTATATTCGTGCCAACGCAAGTTTTGCCAGGTTTTCCGCGTTTTCATCTTTAACTTTTCGCGCTGACTTAATAACTTGCTTGTAATACCGCGCGGCTTTCGCTTTATCACCTTGTGTATCATACGCTTTCGCGAGTTCATTCTTATAAATTCCCGTATTCTTCAACGCTTCGGTCACATCCTTACCGTATTGTTCTAAGAATTCGTCTATTTTATCCGCCTTTAAGGCCAATCCGACAAGATCTTCCGCGGCGTTCAATCTTTCATCCTCATCCCGGCTTCTAAGGGCTTTCATATTATTCAGGATCGTATCTGGATCTTCCTCACTAAAAATTGTTGGTACAGCGATATTCTCCCATACGATATTATCATAAAGTTTCTGACGTTTTTCCCGACGATTAAACAAGTTATCAAAGAAAGCTCTAAGTTTAAGGTCAAGCTTACGTAAACCGATCTGAAGAGCTCTGGTTACACGGCCTTTTGACAAACTCGCGCGCCGCGTTTCCAGAAGTTCTCTCGTCACTATGCCATTCTCCATCAACGTGTTCATAAGTGTTTTCGCGTCCGCGTTACCGAATTTTATCGTACCGTCCAAAGACGCGATAACCCCGAGTTTTGATATAAAGTTTCTTTCTATAAATCCGTCTTTACCTGAAAGTAAAACCTCTTCATCCGGGTCATCCACGTATCTGACAACCGTTACATTATCCCCGGTAGTCGCGAATCCAAAATTGTAACCGTCCACATTAACTATCCCATGATCCTGTTTTCGTAGAGCCGTAAGGACTTTATTTAGTCCGGTTTTTTCACTGTCTTTTGTATCCATAACCCCTATCAATAAACGTTCAAAGTCTTTTCTTTCATCATCCTCTGACATACGTACGATCATAGCCTTAGCTTGCGGAAGGCCGTTTGTAACCACGCCCGCGCCTTTGACATCAAAGTATATAAATACAAGCCCTTCCGCGTTATCTAACACTCCGCCTTCAAGCATCGTCTCAACAGCTTTCATACGTAATGCCACCATCTCGTCGTCATCGTCGGGCGAAAGATAAACTATCGGACGAGTCCTATCAAATCCTTCGGCAAATTTACCCGCGATCAACGCCTCCGCGATCCGGTCTTCTTCGCAGCGCAACTTATACACATCCTGTTTTTTATCATTCACAGTCACCCCGGAGGATTCAAGCGAAACCGCATTTCCATCGATTACGACCTTTTTACCCAAGGCTTCCATTTTATTTACGTCTTCAGAGGTAATGACCCTTGCTTCAGGACTTGATATTACGCGGGTTACCGTAACAAGCTGCGGCCCCAATACCGCGTCCCTCGCGTTTGCCGCTAAGTTTTTGATACGATCCCAAACCGGCTCTCTTTTATCATCCGTAGACTCAGAATCTTCTTTTTTCTCCGCGTCGGTTTGCCGTTCCACCCGTACGCGTTGAAGTTTTTCAATTTTATCCACAATACTGTCTATCGTGTTCT
>JAGLIU010000014.1 GCA_023142805.1 Candidatus Omnitrophota bacterium
GATGCGAAAGAGGGACAATTTTGGTTTAGTGTAAGTCATGGGTTTTAATTAAAAGATAAGCATAAATGAAAAACTAAGGAGGGTGAGCGATGACAAGAAAAAATAAAAATGTAGTTATTGGGGTAATAGTGGTTTTTATGGTGTTGGTAATGGCGGCGGCTTCGGGATACGCGGAAGTTGGGAAAATAGGATACGTAGATTTAAAACGGGCTTTTTATGAATATGAAAAAACAAAAAATATGGAAGAAGATCTAGGTGTTTTGACAGAAAAAAGTGAAAAAGAAAGAACTTTAATGGTTGAAGATATAACTACCCTAAGGGATGAATTTGAATTATTGGCCGGAGACGCGAAAATAAAAAAACAGGAAATTATAAGGGGTAAACTTGAAGGTCTTCAAACTTTTGACAAAAACACCCGTCAGGAACTTTTAAGTAAGAAAAATGATATGTTTAAGGAGGTTATAGAGGATATACAGCAAATTGTTGAAGCTATCGGAAAAAAAGAAAATTATGATTATATTATAGATTCCAGAAACATCATGTACGCGAAGGAAATGTATGACATTACAGACGCGGTACTAAAAAGGCTTAAATAATAAAAGTTAAGGATCGAAAAAGATAATAATATAAGCAGGGGTCAGGCCTTTATCTCAAGTGAGGGTTTGACCCCTGAAACTATCTGGGCATGAAAAAAAAGACTATAAAAAACAGGTTTGCGTTTTCCGGAACCGCGCTTCAAACGGGAGAACAAATTAATGTTGTTTGCGGTCCCGCGGAGGAGAATGCGGGTATCGTATTTAGACGTACGGATCTAAAGAACGTGAGGGATATAGTTTTGAACAGTCCAGCCCCTTCACGGTTTTATAAAAGACGCAGTACTATTTCTAACGGGAAAGCGGAAGTACAGACAGTAGAGCATTTTTTGGCGGCATTGTGGGCTCTTGAGATAGATAACATCATTGTAGAGGTAGATGGCCGCGAGATCCCGGCACTGGATGGCAGCGCGAAAGAGTTTGTTGAAAAAATAAAAAAAGCCGGGATTTATGAGCAGAATCCGGAAAGAGAATTTATACAAATAACCGAAGAGTTATCTGTTGGGAAAGGGGATACAGTATTAAAAATATGTCCCGCGGACAGGTTTACCGTATCTTATTCTATTGATTATGATATTGAGTCGATCGGGAAGGAAACCTTTGAGATAGAGCTTGATCCGGTTTCATTTGAATTAGAGATCTCTCCCGCGAGAACTTTTTGTTTGAAAAAAGAAGCGGAACTGCTTATGAAGCTCGGGTTTGGTAAAGGCGCGAATTACGAAAACACTTTAGTTATGGATAAAGCCGGGCCTGTTGGAACTTCTCTGAGATTTCCCAACGAGCCCGTAAGACATAAGATACTTGATCTTGTCGGGGATCTTTATATGTTGGGACGACCAATTATAGGAAGAGTAGAGGCGAAGAAAACCGGGCATAAAATGAACGCGAAAATGGTTAAATTATTGTATGATAAGTATATCAAGTAAACGGTCAAGATCCGAAAAGTAGTTAATAGAGGTTTTAGCTTGAAGATCCTAATGTGTCATTTCGACCGAAACGACGAGTGAAACGAGGAGCGCAGTGGAGGAATCTCAATAGGTAGTAGTTTGTAGAATAAGAAGATCTCTTGACTTATTTGTGTTGCTTTTTCGCTCCCCTCGGCTTTGCTCCCCTCGGCTTCGCTCGGGACAGGCGGGATAACATTGGGAGTAGCTGAAAATGTACAATTATTTTTTGGAATTGGTATAACTTAAAAAAGGAGATGATATATGAGCGATAAGGTTTTGAATGTCAAACAGATAATGGAAACAATCCCTCATAAATACCCGTTTTTATTGGTAGACAGGGTTATTGATTATGAGGAGGGTAAATGGATAAAAGCCATCAAAAATGTCACAATGAACGAGTTGTTTTTCCAGGGGCATTTCCCGGGAGAACCGATAATGCCGGGAGTTTTAATAATCGAAGGTCTTGCCCAAACAGGGGGGATATTAGCGATGTTAGATGGTAAGAATAAAGATAAATTGGCGTTCTTCATGACTATAAATAACGCGAAGTTTCGTAAGCCCGTAACGCCCGGAGATCAACTTTTTCTCGATGTAAACATAACAAAAGTTCTTAGAGAGACTATTATTCAGGCACATGGTGAAGCTAGTGTGGACGGAAAAGTCGTTTGTGAAGCGGATCTTATGTTTAGTGTAGCGGCTAAGACGTGACTTGTGATCGGCAATTAGTGAATGGAGCGACGCTCTGGGGTAAACATTTAACAGGACATAACATATAAGGATCAGTTAGTGAAGAAAAAAATAGGGTTGATAGCGGGAGGAGGTACGCTTCCTCGGGAGTTTATTCGAACAGCGAAACGGCAGGGAGAAAAAGTTGTCGTGTTCGCTATCAAGGGTATGGCCGAAGAAAGTATGGTTTCAGCGGCGGACAGGATATATTGGCTTAATGTAGGAGAGTACAGTAAATTTTTTATTTTATTATTAAAAGAAAGGATCCGGCGTATTGCTTTTTTGGGCAAGATCGAGAAAAATATTATATACGAAAAAAAGAAGTATGATAAAAAGGGATGGGATCTAATGAAAAAACTGGATGATCAGAAAGATTATTCCATTCTCTCGGAGATTACACGGCGTCTCGACCGGATCGGGATCAAAGTGATAAATGGCAAGGAATATCTTATGCATCTTTTTTCGAATGAAGGGATCTTAAGCCTGAAGCAGGCGGATGAACGGGTAGAAGCGGATATAAAGTTTGGATATGAAACGGCTAAAAAACTTGCCGCTATGGATATCGGACAGATGGTAGTGATAAAAAATAAGGCCGTGGTTGCTGTTGAAGCTATGGAAGGGACAGACGCGACTATTTCAAGGGCAGATCAGATCGCGGGGGCCGGATGTGTAATGGTAAAAGTAAGCCGGCCTGATCAGGATATGAGGTGGGATATACCTACGATAGGGCCGGAGACGATGGAAAAGCTTATAGAAAGCAAGTTCAGCGCGATCGCGGTCGAAAAAGAAAAAACCTTTATGGTTGAAAAAGATAAACTGCTTAAAATGGCGGATGAAAACGATATTGTTGTTTGTGTGATATAAAGTTTAGATCTGTTTCAGGAAGTCATAGACACATCGCGCGGCTTTTTTACTCGCCCCGCTCCCGCCTAAAGAAGTTCTGACAGAAGCGAACCCGTCTTTCATGTTTTTTTGAAGATCCTTATCCTTTAATATTTCAATAATTTTATTCGCTATTTTAGAAGGACAAGCCTTTTTCTGCAGAAATTCAGGGACGATCTCCTTACCCGCGACAATATTAACCAAACCTATAAAAGGCAGGCGCAGCAAAGATCTTATTAAAGGATAAGTAATAGGATGGACTTTGTAAGTCAGGACCATGGGGACATTGGCTAGCGCGGTTTCAAGTGTGGCGGTACCTGACGCTACGATCGCGAAATCACTTTGGGCAAGAATTTTCGCGGTGTTATCCTTAATGTGTATTATGTTTTGAGAAGAGCGGTCTTTATTTTTAGAGGCATACAAAGCGGGTTCGACATTAGAACTTTCCGCGACGAGAAATCGTGAACGCGGAAAAACTTCGGTAATTTTCTCAGTGGTTGAAAGCATTATAGGAAAGAGATCTTTGACCTCACTGTTTCGTGATCCCGGGAGAAAAGCGATGGTTGGTCCTTTTTGATCAGGAACCTCTGCCGTTTGATCTTGCGGGGGAATTTTGTCTATCAACGGATGTCCCGCGAAGGTACAATTTAAGCCATGTTTTCGCAGTAGTTCTTCCTCGAATTTAAAGAGGACTATTGTTTTATCCGTATAATTTTTTAATGCTTTTATTCTATGTTTACCCCAGGCCCAAACCTGGGGGATGATGTAGTAGACAACGGGGATGTTCTTTTTTTTAAGTAGTTTCGCTAAACGTAGATTGAACCCGGGATAGTCCACAAGAATGGCCATGTCCGGTTTTCTTTTTTCAACATTCTTAAGAATATTCTTATAATGGGATCGGATCTTTGACAAATTTTTAATTACTTCCCAGATGCCTACGATCGAGAGGTTCTTAATGTGCTCTATCAGTTCCACCCCCTCTTTCCGCATATGATCTCCTCCGATGCCCCAAAAAGAAAGACAAGGATCTAATAATTTTAATTCTTGTATGAATTTTCCTCCGTGAAGATCGCCCGAAGGTTCGCCGGTGACTATAAGTATGTTTTTATCCATAAGTATTTTTTATAGGGGATTTGAATTGTTGTT
This sequence comes from Candidatus Omnitrophota bacterium, assembly GCA_023142805.1. Classification (GTDB taxonomy): domain Bacteria; phylum Omnitrophota; class Gorgyraeia; order Tantalellales; family Tantalellaceae; genus JAGLIU01. Next base: position 4,295 of record JAGLIU010000014.1, read on the forward strand.
GATCTTGTCCAAAATGGCAAGAGCGACTTGAAGTGCTTGTCTACCCTCGTATCCTGAAACTATAGGTTTGGTTTTAGTGTGAACACAATTAACAAAAGATTTAAGTTCTACCTTAAGAGCGTCTCTTTTGTTGATCTTTATTTTTTCTTTATGGATATTGTCCCCGGGTTTATCAAAAAGAAAAGCCTCCTGGTGCATATAATCGAGAAGAACATAAGAATGCTCCTGAAATATGCGGATTTTTCTTGTTTCCTCTTTTGTTATACGGCTTGCGGTAATGTCGGCGATTACATTATTCTGAAAAGTTAAACGAACATTAGCCAAGTCTTCATGTTCTGTAACCGTACTTATGCCGACGGCTTCTATGTGTTTTACTTTAGAATTAACCAATCCCAATATAATGTCTATATCATGTATCATAAGATCCAGCACGACCCCGACATCTTTAATCCGTTTCTTTTTTTGTATGGAACCCAATCTTTGACATTCTATGAACTTAGGCTTGTTCAGTAGCGGTTCGATCGCGCGAATAGCGGCATTAAATCTTTCGATATGACCTACTTGAATGAGCAGTCCTTTTTCATCGGCTATTTTTATCAGCTCATCAGCCTCTTCCAGGGTTTTTGTGATAGGTTTTTCTATCAGTACATGTACCCCCGCGTTCAAAAAGTCCCTGGCAATTTTGTAATGAAGGGTGGTAGGAACGACGATGCTTACGGCGTCTACCTTATCGAGGAGGTCATGGTAATCCGTGTAATAATCCGTATCGTATCGTTTCGCGACCTCTTTCGCGGATTTTTTGTTTATATCACAAACCCCTGTAAAAATTATATTAGATCGTTTTTTTATAGTACTGTAGACCTTGGCATGAAAGGTTCCGAGATGTCCTGTACCTATTACAGCTATACGAAGTTTTTGCATGAAGATATCCTAACTTAGATCTTACAAGTACGTGTTGTGGATAGGAATCACATTTGATCCTACCCCGTGTTTTAAAATAAAGTATTTCTCCAAGAAGATTATAACATTATGGTCTTTTTTGAGCAAGAGGAGTAAACGAAGTGTGTAAAGGCAAAGTTAAAATGTCCTCGGAAGGCAGATGATAAGGAAGGAAAAAGGCGAAGGGCTAAAGGCTAGGGGCAAAGGAAGGGGAAGGTTCTTAACACTGTCATTCCGAGTGAGGCCGAAGGCCGAATCGAGGAATCTGGAGTAATTGAGATCTTTCGACTTGCTTATGATGAACAGGAAGGAAAAAGGCTAGGGGCTAAGGGCTAGAGGCTAAAGGGGAAAGGATAGGAAGGTTCTCAACACTGTCATTCCGAGTGAAGCCACTCTCTGTCCCCGATTTTCTCGACAAGGAAGGTTATATATGCTAAAATCTAGCGAATATCAGGGTACATTCAATGTATCCTGATACTTATCGGAGAATATTATGAGACATTATACTCGATTTATCAGATTAATACTTCCACACAGCGGGAAATTCGCGCTTGCCATTATTTGCATGGTTGTATCTACGGCGTTTAGTGCTTCGCCCGTCGCGCTTGTGATCCCTTTAATAGACATTGTGATCACGGGAAAGGCCATTACTATTCCCGCGAATGTAAATGCTCCTGTATGGCTTACGGATATTGTAAGTAATGTTAACGCTTTGGAGCCGCTCGCGTTGCTCAAAATGATGACTTTGATGATAGTCGTTATTTTCATTTTTAAAGGAATATTCGAATTTTTTCAAACATACCTTATGTGTGATGTCAGCCAGAGAGTTATCCGTGACGTAAAAAACGATATATACAAAAAACTTCAAAGTTTATCCATGGATTTTTACAGTCATAACCCTACGGGTGAATTGATGTCACGTATCACTTATGACGCGGCTGTTATCAGAGACGCGATAAGTACGGGGATAGCGGATACCTTTTATCAGCCGATACAGCTTATTGTTTACGCTGTGATGTTGGTGGGGCTGAAAATATACGGAGGCATTCCCTGGAGTTTGATCTTCATCAGTCTTGTAATTGTGCCTATAATTCTATACCCCGTTGTCAGGATAGGCAAACGCTTGCGCAAAATTAGCAAGGATTCCCAGGAAAAAATAGGGGACATAAATAACATGCTTCTCGAAACGATAACAGGGATCAAGTTGGTTAAATCATTTTGTATGCAGGATTATGAATGGAAAAGATTTAAAGACCACAACCGGACATTCTACAAACTCAATATGAAATCCGTTAAGAGGATGAAAATAGTAAGCCCTATGACTGAAAGTATGGCGGTTGTTTGTGTTGCGGTGATCCTCTGGTTGTCCGGCAAGAGTATTATAAGCGGGGAGTTGTCCACAGGGATATTTACGGCGTTTTTGATAGCGCTTTTTTCTATGATGAAACCTCTCAAGAAATTAAGCAATGTTTACGGGATAAATCAACAGGCACTGGCTGCCGCGGAGCGTATATTCGATCTTTATGACGCGCCGATCAAAGTGAAAGAAAAACAGAATGTGTCAGATATGGGAGAGTTTAAAGAAAACATAACTTTTAAAAAAGTTTCTTTTAGTTATGATAAAGATAAAGGCGCGGTTCTGCGGGATATAGATCTTACTATAAAAAAAGGGGAGATCGTCGCGTTAGTAGGGCCTTCCGGGGCAGGAAAAAGCACTTTAGTCAATCTTATACCAAGGTTTTATGACCCGGATGAGGGGAATGTTCATATAGACGGAAAAGAAGTGAAGGACCTGACGCTCTCTTCTTTAAGGAACGCGATAGGGCTTGTAACCCAGGAAACGCTTCTTTTTAATGATACCGTTAAAGCGAACATAACTTATGGGCATACGGACATCGATGAAGAGCAACTTATTCGTGTGGCAAAAACAGCTAACGCGCATAGATTTATAAAAGATTTTCCTGAAGGATATGATACGGTAACCGGAGAAAGAGGAGTTAAGGTCTCCGGAGGACAAAGGCAGCGTATGGCGATCGCCCGGGCGATCTATAAAAATCCTCCTATTCTTATCTTTGACGAGGCTACCTCACAATTAGACACTGAAAGTGAAAAACTGGTGCAAGGAGCTATTAATAACCTCATGGAAGGTCGGACGGTTATTGTGATAGCTCACAGGTTAAGCACTATACAGCATGCGGATAAGATAGTGGTTATGGATCAGGGAAAGATCGTTGACAGCGGAAGACACGAAGAGCTTATTGAAAAAAGTCCTTTATATAAAAAGCTTTACGAAATGCAATTCTCTAATGAAGACTGATCAGGGATAAAATGAGGGAATTCGTTTTAACTCCATATTTAATGGAGGAAGACAGTATTTCGCCCCTACAAATCTTTTTTATCTCCCAAATACGCGATAAACCTTGCTGATTCAACGACTTTACTGCTTTTTTGCTTGCAATTATGCTTGTTTTATATATAATATTCGTTCAGCGTGTTGCTGAGACCAGCCCTGACTTTGAGTAATAAGATAATGTAGGGGTAAGTTTCGTTTAGTGGGGGAATAATTTAAGGCGGTTGGGCTTCAGAGATGTGATGAGTTCTATGTAGCATAGGATTTTTTAATCATATCAGGAGGCTGAAGTGGTTGCGAACAAGAGGAGGAAAGAGATACGTTATGGAAAATCCGAATATGGTAAAAGAGTTACTGGAAAATGGAGTGCATTTTGGGCATCAGACCAATAAATGGAACCCAAAAATGGCGAAATATATTTTCGGTGAAAAAAGCGGAATATATATAATAAATCTTAAAAAGACCGAAGCTGCGTTAATAGAAGCGGCAAATGTTATTTATGAGACTACCGCGGCGGGAAAAACAATTCTTTTTGTCGGAACGAAAAAACAGGCAAAACGCATTATAAGAGAAGAAGCGGAACGCTGTAGCATGTATTATATTGACGAAAGATGGCTTGGCGGATGTATGACGAATTTCGCTACTATACGAAAAAGTGTTGATAGAATGAATCAGCTGCAGGCAATGAAAGAAAGTGATGTTTATGACGGTTTGGCAAAAAAGGAAAAAGCGCGTATAGATCGTGAAGAATACAAGCTTTTAAGAAATCTCGGAGGTATCAGGAAAATGGAAGTGCTTCCGGATTGCCTGGTTGTCGTAGATGCCGAAGCTGAGGATATCGCGATCAAAGAAGCCCGTAAGATAGGGATCCCGGTAGTAGCTTTGGTTGATACAAATTGTGATCCGACCTTGATAGATTATCCTGTGCCGGGAAATGATGACGCTATAAGGTCTATAAGATACATCGTTTCGACTTTAGCGGACGCCGCGGAAAAAGGGTACAATGAATTTATGGGACTTTCCGTGAAAGTCAAAAAAGAAGAACCTAAAGAAGAAGTTAAACCGGAGATACCGGAAATAAAAGAAGATAAAGAAGATAAAGAAGAGAAAGAAGAGAAAGAGGATAAAGTGGACATTGTGGAAAAAGAAGAGATTAAAGAAGAGATAAAAGAAGAAGAAAAAGTCTCTGAAACACCTGTGGAAACAGTAGAAGAGGATATTGAAGGCGATATAACGCTGGACAAATAAAACAATTAAAACAGGAGTTATAAGATGAGTATTTTAGACGCGGTAAAAAAATTAAGACTTAAGACATCGGCCGGTATGATGGAATGTAAAACGGCGCTTAAAGAGTCCGACGGAGACATAGAAAAAGCGGTTGAGATATTAAGAAAAAAGGGAATAGCGAAAGCCGCTAAAAAATCTATACGTGTAGCCGATCAGGGTATAATCGAAACATATATACACACAGGCGGCAGGATCGGTGTTATCCTTGAAATAAATTGCGAGACTGATTTTGTGGCAAAAAACTCGGATTTTAGAAAACTGACAAAAGATCTGGCGATGCAAGTAGCGGCGGCGAATCCGATGTATGTCTCAAGAGAAGAAGTTCCTACCGTGTCCGTGGAGAAAGAAAAAGAAATATTCCGCAGCCAGATCAAGGATAAACCGGACAACGTTATTGAAAAAATAGTAGAAGGTAAATTGGGGAAATACTATTCAGAGGTATGTCTTTTGGAGCAGCCGTTCATCAAAGATCCTGACAAAAGGATCAACGAACTTTTAACCCAGGCTATCGCGACATTGGGCGAAAATATGGTAGTGAAAAGATTTGCCAGATTTGAAGTTGGCGAAGAGTACTAATAATATCATGGCTAAAAAAACGCGAAAAAAAAGAGTATTACTTAAGATCAGCGGTGAAGCTCTTATGGGCGGGTTGGGATATGGAATTGACCCGAAGGTATGTTTGTCAATAGCCAAGCAGATCAAGGAAGTTAAAAAAAACGAGATAGAGATAGCGATAGTTATAGGCGGAGGAAACATCTTTCGTGGATTATCGGCGGCTTCAAAAGGAATGGATCGGTCTACCGCTGATTATATGGGGATGCTAGCTACAATGCTTAACGGGCTTGCTCTTCAGGACGCTCTTGAAAAAACAGGAACACATACACGGGTTATGACAGCGATTGAGATGCAGGAACTCGCGGAACCATATATAAAACGAAGAGCGATACGACATCTTGAAAAAGGCAGAGTGGTTATTTTTGTCTGTGGTACGGGGAATCCCTATTTTACAACAGATACAGCCGCGGCCTTGAGAGCTATAGAGATCGGCGCCGGGATGATCTTAAAAGCGACAAAAGTTGACGGAGTGTATTCAAAGGATCCCGTAAAATATAAAGACGCCAAACGATACACGAATCTTGATTACATGGAAGTATTAAAGAACAAACTTAAAGTTATGGACGCGACCGCGGTAAGTTTATGTATGGATAATGATCTGCCGATAATAGTTTTTGATATGAAGAAAAAAGGTAATATAATAAAAGCTGTTAGTGGAAAGAAAATAGGAACGGTAATAAAATAAGGGGTGGTTTCTATGGGCCAAACAGAAAGCGACAGAGTTGTAAAAGAGAACGAACTGAAGATGAAAACCGCTGTTGACGCGGTCAAGCATCAATTTTCCACAATAAGAACAGGGAGAGCTCATCCCAGTCTTGTGGATAATCTAAAAGTGGATTATTATGGCACACAGACCCCGATAAAACAGTTGGCGAATATATCCACTCCTGAAGCGCGATTGATAGTCATACAACCATGGGATAAAGCGGCGATGGCAATGATAGAAAAAGCCATACAGACCTCGGACATAGGCATAACGCCTATAAATGACGGTAAACTTATACGTCTTGCGATGCCGCAGCTCACGCAGGAAAGAAGAGATGAGCTTGTGAAGGTGCTTCATAGGATCGCGGAAGAAGGCAAGGTATCCATACGCAACGCGAGACATAACGCTATAGATGAAGCCTCCAAACTGGAAAAAGAAAAAAATATGACGGAAGACGATAAGTTTGAGGTAAAAGATAGGATCCAGAAATTCACGGACGAATACACGAAAAAAATAGATATAGTTTTAAAAGATAAAGAAACAGAAATAAAAGGATAAACAGGCGGGCCGCTAGCTCATCCGGTAGAGCAACGCCCTTTTAAGGCGTGGGTGCTTGGTTCGAGTCCAAGGCGGCTCACCATTTAAGCCCTCTCAGTGCATTCTGAGGGGGTTTTTTTTGTATGCGGGCATGGGGGTGTTTCTTCTGGGCCCCTCCGCCCGGTGTAGATCCTCCCATCAGAAACACCCCCA
>JAGLIU010000140.1 GCA_023142805.1 Candidatus Omnitrophota bacterium
CCGCCTTCTTCAACATTACGCGCCGACCCAAAAAATCTTTTGGGCTTATGCAGCGCGTTCGCGTCTACACCGCCGGAAAGGATCTTTCCCGAATGGGGAACAACAGTATTATACGCTCTCGCCAAACGTGTGATCGAATCCAGAAGTATTACTACGTCATACTTATGCTCCACAAGTCTTTTTGCTTTTTTGAGAACCATTTCCGCTACTTGTGTATGTCGATGTGACTGTTCATCAAATGTGGACGCGACAACTTCAGCGTCAACAGACCTCTGCATATCGGTAACTTCTTCAGGCCGTTCATCTATTAAAAGTATAATAACCTTAACTTCCGGATAATTCGTCGTAATACTGTTTGCCATTTTCTGCAGAAAAACGGTCTTACCACTGTATGGCGGCGCCACTATCATGCCTCTCTGCCCTTTTCCAACCGGTGTCAAAAGATCCATTATTCTCATAGAAACATCATTTTTTTCGCATTCCAGTTTATATCTTTCATTCGCGTATAACGGCGTGAGATTTTCGAACAAAATCTTATTTTTAGCTGTTTCCGGATTTTCAAAATTAACCGCTTCAACCTTCAAAAGGGCAAAATACCTTTCCCCTTCTTTCGGAGGACGGATCTGTCCGCTGATAGTATCACCTGTTTTTAAACTGAATCTCCGTATTTGTGACGGGGAAACATATATGTCATCGGGACAAGGCAGATAATTATAGTCAGGACTTCTTAAAAATCCAAAACCGTCCTCAAGAACTTCGAGAACGCCCTCACCATAAGCACTCCCGTTCTTTTCTATCTTTCCTTGCAGTATTTTGAAGATAAGATCGTGTTTTTTTATCCCACCGATATCATTAACCTTAAGTTCTTTAGCGATATTAGTAAGTTCCGCGATCTTCATGTTTTTTAGCTGAACAATATCAAGTTCTTTTTCATTAACTTTTGCTTTTTTTACGTTTTTTTCAATTTTCGCCATATCTCTTCCACTCCTTTTCTTATTGTAACTCTATCCGACTTATTATCTATAACATAATCAGCAAGCCGCTCTTTTTCCAAAAACGGCATTTGATTTTCTATGATGTTAGACGCTTCTTTTTCCGGGATCCCCCGAGCCATAGCACGCTCTATCTGAATTTCACGTGTCGCGTTCACAATTATTGACACATCGACATATTCTTCCAAATGTGTTTCAAATAGAAGCGGAGCGTCTACAACGACTATACTTTCTTCTACTTCGTCCGCTTCGGACTTTATCCTTTTTAGTATTTTAGGATGGAGAACCCCGCATAACGCCCGTAATTTTTGTTTATCAAAAAAAACTACTGACGCGAGTTTACGTCTGTCGACCCCTTTGCTTCCGAGAATACTCTCCCCAAAAAGATCAACGATCCCCGTTCTTACATTTTCATCATTAGCCAATAGATCATGCGCGATCTCGTCCGCGTCGATCTTCGCCGCTCCCAATTCCTTGAATAAATTCGCCACAACGGTTTTCCCCGAAGCAAGCCCTCCTGTAACACCTATAACAATTCTTTTAGTCATGGTCATTCTCTATTTATAAAACCGGTTCCATTTCCAACCAATTTCTTCCGACCTCAATATCCACTTTAAGAGGAACTTTCAGAGCGACCACATTCTCCATGATCTCCCTTACCTGTTTTACTATCTTACTCACTTCACTTTTTGGAACATCAAACACAAGTTCATCATGTACTTGTATGATCATCTTCGTTGAAGTTCCGTGAAATTTTCTCGCGCATTCTATCATAGCGAGTTTTATAAGATCGGCCGCGGACCCCTGTACCGGAGTATTGATCGCGGTCCTTTCGGAAAAATTCCTCAGCCTTTCGTTGGAATTATTTATTTCCGGAATATAACGTCTCCTGTTTAACAAAGTTGTAACATACCCGATTTCTTGAGTTTTTTTTATGGTCTTATTAATAAACCTTTTCACTCCCTCATATTTTTTAAAATACG
>JAGLIU010000141.1 GCA_023142805.1 Candidatus Omnitrophota bacterium
TTAGAACCGACACCCCCTTTTCTCCCTTTATTACAAGCGCCTGTTCCGGTAAATATTTCTCGTTATATGTTCCCGCTATTTCACCTGTAACAAAAATATTTTTTGTGATCTCGACAGCCCCTTCGGAAACAATAAGATTCCCCCCGAGCTCACCTACACATCTCTTGAATGTTTCGCTGAACGACGGACACGCGTAAACTTTCATTCCGCGTCTTCTTCTTAATATTTCCCACAAGCCGCTGGTGTGATCCCAATGATCATGAGAAATAACAACCGCTTCAATATCATCAACGCTCACCAGCATGTGATGCATATTCTCAACCAGCGATGTTGAAGCTTCACCCGTATCAAAAAGTATTTTTCCATCGACCAAACACGCAAAACCCTGTCCGGACAACAGCCCTTTATCCGCCTCACTGTCACACAAGATCTTTACATTCATTTCTTTATTCCCTTTCCCCAAAAATTTTTGTTCCGATCCTTACAATATTCGCGCCTTCTTCTATAGCGATCCTATAAGCCTGAGTCATCCCCATTGAAAGATATTTCATTTGAACCCCCTCTATAGGATCCGCTGCTAACTGATCAAAAATCTTCTTTGTTTCCGAAAAATACGGCCGCGAGTCCTCAGGATCCCCGGAATACGGCCCCATAGTCATAAGTCCCCTCACTCTCACATTCGATAGTCGCGCTACTTTTTGTATGAGAACTTTTGCCTCGGATGGAAAAACTCCAAATTTCTGTTTTTCTTTACCGCTATTGATCTCTATAAAAACGGATATACACTTATTGATGGCGATACATCTTTTATTTACTTCTTCGGCAATATCTATGCCGTCAATGGTTTCTATTACGTCAAAGATCTCAACGGCTTTTTTGACTTTATTTTTCTGCAAATGTCCGATAAAATGCCATTGAACGTCTTCCCTTATAGCGTTACGGATCAAAGCCGTTTCCTGCACGTAATTCTCGCCGATTATCTTGACCCCCGCCCTGATCGCTTCCTGCACCTCACAAAGATCCCGCGTTTTTGCCGCCGCGGCCAACTCCACTCCGTTCGGAATATCCATCAAAATGTTTTTAATATTTTCTTTTATTGACAATATCTTCATTAAAAAATCAAACTTTGTGGAAATTTATTTTTACTATGGTCTTTCGGCAATTTTATCTCTTTCATCTCATTTACACGATCAAACTTTTTTAACCGATCATAAATCTTCAACCACACGCAGTCCAATTCATTGTCAGTCTCACATTTTCCGTTTTTCACTCCACCGCACGGTCCATTCAACAATCCTTTCGGACATCGAGTAACCGGACAAACCGCCCCTGTCGATGTTAAAATACATTCTCCGCAAAGAGAACACTTTTGATCGAACCTTGATTCTTTTGGAGCAATTTTTGTTATCTCTCCCTGAAAAAGCGTGTCATTCCCTGAAACAATTTCAATATCGGTTATAATCTCCGAGATCGCCTGCGCTCCTCCGCCACAAGACAAGCTGATAATCACATCTGAAAAGTTTATTTCATTTTTCTTTTCCCGATAAAGTCGTTTTATTTCTAAAAGATTGCACGTGGGATCCGGGACTGCCAAACCAACAACATCTTTTCCTTCTTCGACAAGAGCGCATTTAAAACTCTCCAGCTGATCTATTCCTCCTGTCTTACAGGTTGTCGCGCATAAAGCACACCCTATCAAGAAAATTTTCTTCTTCCCTTCAACATTTTTTAATATTTCCTGAAATGGTTTTTGACGTGTAATAATCATTAGAAAGTAATTATATAACTTATGCGATATTTATACAAGCAGTTTGGGCACAAGCCCTTTAAACAATAAACTCCACCACACTTTGTAACAATTTCTGTATCTCTGTACAACAAAGCACCTAGGACAATTGGGGTTAGGATCACCGTCGTAAAGTATGTCCCAAAGCACTAACATGAAAAAATGTACGCTCTACATCAAAGAGTAACATTGAGAATTACCCCAACCACTAATGTGGTCACGACCATAATTCCGACGGATTTTATCATATCGCGCCATCCGAGTTCTTTCATCATCACAACAAATGTAGCCATATCTTTCCTTAATTACAGTTTTTCCTGAACATGTTTAGATCTTTTTTCAAAAAAATTCTCAACATAATTGTTCTCAAGCATATAAAACGCTCTATGTCCCTCTTCGCGACAGTTTATAAGATCAAGATAAGACACACGACTGACGAGATATGGCAGAATAGCCCCTACTCAAGCATGAAATTTCCGCAATACACAATTCTATTTTTGAAAACGTAAATATAACTTTTTGCCGGATCTCTCGGTACATTAAAAGTCCGGGATAACTTATCGACAACTTCTTAAAACTCCACCTTTTCTTATATCCCCTGACACCCTTGTCATCAACATAATATATCCCGCTACCCCGCGACACATGAACAACCGTTCACACATTATAATAAAATTATCCATGTGTCAACAAAAACGTGTCGTATTCATCTCCCCCCACCGTGAAAATAGGGGTACAATGATCACTGCCTAATTAAGAACATATTCCTATATATACCCCAAGTAATAAAGAACTTGATATCCGCGCGCAATTCCGCGCGCCAAAGACCAAAACTGTTTGACAGCAGAGACTCTTCCCCTTATCTCCGATCACAAAACTATATAGAAATTAAAAAGAAGAGGGGGACAATAAAACGTCCCCCTCTTCTTAAAAGCAGATCTATAAGCCGGGTTCTGTAGACAGAAAAAACTGCCCGGTGATTATCCATCTTGGCCAAACATTACTGCTAGGCTCCCGCGACCTACCCAGAAGTTATAACGAGACTAGCCGCCTCGTACCAGTCCATCCGCACGTTTCAGATTTTTCTGATTCCTTCTCTATTTGGTCTTGCTCCACGCAGAGATTACCGCGTTTCACCCTTCCCGTAAAAACGAGAAGACTCGTCTCTGTGGCTCTCATTTTTGGCAAACCAAAAATGACCCCGTGGGGTTATCCTCATCTTTCAATGGACGGGCATTACCCGCTACGCCGCTATTTGGAGCCCGGACTTTCCTCACATATCAAAAAAATCGATATGTGCAATCACCCGATCTGCTTTATTTGTATTTTCTCTATATCAAAAAATTATTTTATATTAAAACTTCGCGATCCAAGGCCTTGTTAACAAGAAAATCCGCCTCTTTATTTTTTTCTCTCGGTATTTCTTTAATATCCACACTTTTAATACCGCGTAAGAGATTTACCGCAAGACCAAAAAACTTTTTAAGGTGCTTATCTTTTACCCTATACTCTCCTCTGAGCTGCCTGGCAACCAACTGACTGTCCAGTTTTAATACAACTTTTTCCGCGCCGTAATACACGGCTTCCTGAAGCCCGTATATCACAGCCATGTACTCCGCGACATTATTCGTCGCGGTACCGATATATTCCGATATTTTTTCTACAATGTCACCCTCTTTATTAAAAAGAACAGCACCAACAGCCGACGGACCGGGGTTTCCCCGTGATCCTCCATCGGTAAAAATAATAAGTTCTTTAA
>JAGLIU010000142.1 GCA_023142805.1 Candidatus Omnitrophota bacterium
GTAACACTAAAAAATAAATTCTTCATGAGAAAACCAGGTAATGGTGCTTTCTGAAAGGATGTCAATGACTTTTTTCAAGAACAAGATTTTTCAAATTTCCGCAGCAATTTTATCAGTGGTCATTCTAATTACCGTTGTTGTTTTTGTTGATTTTAACAAAAAAACAGATAATTTTGGAATGGTTAAGGTCGGAAAAATTTCCGCAGGTTTTACCTTTTTTGATATAGGGGAAAATACCCAATTTTCTAATAAACTCAGAAGTCGGCTAAAAGATAAACTGGGCTCTGATGCCAAAGAAAATTGGGTTACATTGGATCTATCCATAAACTACCAGGGGTTTTTACAAGAACACTTTCCAGAGTTACATGAGTTAAATAAGAAGTTGAATTCGCCGGTTGGGGAAAGAGTAGAGCATAATACAACGAAATTAACATTCCGGTACGCACAGCAAAAGAGCGTGCCGTTTGAATTTGTTCAGTTGGTCTTTTCAAATTATACTAATAAACCACTTTTGATTTACATAAAGTCTAAAAAGGAAGGATCTGATGTTATTGACACCATTACTAAAAAATATGGTGATGCAAAAACCATCGACTGGGATAAAGAAGAAGGGAAGTCATTATACTGGATGAAAAATAGATCAACTTTGATTATATCCATAAGCGATGACCGTTACGGTAATCCAGAGTATCACACAATTATATATTATGTTCCCAATTTGGAAGAATTATTATTACAAGAGCAACAAACGGTTAAGAAGGAAGAGGAAGAAATAAAGAAAACAGGCAAAACGGCATTTTGATACGGAGAGCAAGAATATGAAGTTGAAACTAAATTTGGGATTTTTAACGATTTTCACCCTACTATGGGTGGTTTGTTTTTTTACCTTGCTGAGCACGATGAAGGTTCAGCAATCTTTCTTCGAGCTGGGAAGAGATACGATCCCCCATGCGTTTGCCATGAATGAGATGGAAACAAGAGCTTTTGAAATAGCTAATGAAGTCAAGGAGTATTTAGCACACGGAAAAGATGAGAATAGGCAAAATGTGCGGGCAATAGTTAAGAGCCTTATAAAAAGTGGAGAGGGGAATTTGGCATACGCCAAGAAAAGGGGACGAAAAGAAGCGGCAGCGGCTACAGAATTGTTGAAAAAAATGAGGGCATTGTATCTTGATATCGCGAATATATTAGCGCTCAAGACAAAAGGTGCTGCCGTTGATCAATTGTTCAAGTTAGAAGTTAAGATTCATGCGTCATTTGAGCCCTTGATCGAGCTGATATCGAAGCTGAAAGAAGCCCGCATGAGAGAAATGGCATTGACGGGAAACGAAGTGTTAGAAAAGCACAATAAAATGATAAGAAATGTTAAAATAATCGGTATTACCGCAACCCTTTTGTCTTTAATCGTTGTATTGTTGTTAGACAGGCTTTTTATTAGATATACAAGAGCGCGCGAGGAAACAGTTAAAGTATTGCACGAAAGCGAACAAAGGTTATCGGCGACATTAAACAGTATTGGAGATGCTGTTATCTCTGCCGATAGGAACGGCCGGGTGACAGATATGAATACCGAGGCTGAAAGGCTGACCGGCTGGAAGGTTAAAGAAAAGATGGGGAGTTCGCTTTCGGAAGTATTTAACATGGTCGATGTAACGACAGGAGAACCTCTAGAAAGCCCAACCGAACGTGTATTGCGCGATAAGGTTATCGTCGAACTTGACAAAAACGCGTTTCTGACTGCCAAGGACAGCACAAGGCACCAGATTTCCGGCAGCGGAACGCCGTTATTTGATGATGACGGGTTGGTCCGGGGTGTGGCTCTTCACTTTTGGGACGTGACAGGAGAAATTGAGGTCCTGCAGGCATTGCAAGAGAACGAATCGCGTTTTAGACTTATTACTTTCAGTACTTATGAGCTGATCTATGACTGGGATTTTAGGAACAATAAATTTAAATGGTTTGGAAATGTTGATGAAGTGCTCGGATTTAGACCACCAACTTTTGTGGAGTGGGAGGAAGCTATACATCCAAAAGATAGAGAAGCGGTAATAGGGGCATATCAGAAGATTCTATATGAGAAGAGCGGTACGTTTGATATGAAATATAAAATTAAAAGAAAGGACGGTACATGGCGCACATGGATTGATCGTGGCGGGCTTATTTTGGACGAAAAAGGTGAACCTTATAAATTGGTCGGTGCCTGTACCGATATCACCGAACATAAATGGACTGAAAAAACGCTGCGTGAGAAAGAATACTATTTTCGCTCATTGCTTAACAATATAGATGAAGATATTATAGTCATCGACCCAAATCAAATAATAACCTACGTCAATGATACGTTCTTGTCTAAATCCGGCCTGAGGCGCGAAGAGGTTGTTGGGCGTAATTGTTTTGAGATCTTACACGACGACGAAGAACCCTGTGGCGAACGCGGGAAAGAATGCAGGATTCTTGATGTTTTCGAGACAGGAAGATCATGTAGCTGTCTTCATGAGCGTAGGGAAGCAGATGGTTCAGTTGTCTGGGAAGATATTCTCCTTTCGCCTCTGAAAGATGTGGAGGGAAATGTTTCGCGGGTGATTGAGATTATAAGAGATGTGACCGATCTAGTAGAAGAGAGAACTTCCCTGTAATACCCTAACCCGCATTTCTCATGAAGAATTTATTTTGGTTTTGAAAACAAAAAAGAAACGGCCTGAAATGCCTTGTTCCTGAGTCGCTCAG
>JAGLIU010000143.1 GCA_023142805.1 Candidatus Omnitrophota bacterium
CAAAATTAAAGCTGGAAATGATGGATGATGGGCAGGTTCTGGAAATAACCCTGGATGATGGCGAGCCAATGAGAAACGTTCCGAGAAGCGTAAAAGAGGAAGGGCACAAGGTAGTGGGAGTTGAAAAGATTGACGACGGATACAAGATATTTGTTAAAAAGAGCTAATAAATTTTTTTGTCCGGTTTCCGTTAGAATCTAAAAAATATCTAAATTTTTTTGCATGAAAAATCATTTGTGCTTTTAAACTATGTCATTTTTATAGGCGGTTTAATACAATCAGGTAGTTATATCTGATTTCAAAAGAAAGAGTTGGATTCCTTCGGTTGCAGCCGATGCCGTGAATAATCTATTTAATGGCGCAAATGTGTTGGCAGATTTTTAACAATTTTTTCAAATTAAATGTTGCGTTAATGATAAATTATTGCTAATATGCCGCGGTTGTTTGACAGTCTTTTTGTTTCTGATAAGTTTTATTATAGTTCCTCGCCTTGCCGAAGTATTTGGTTTTAAGCTTTGCTTAATAAGTAGTTCAGTAAAAGAAGCTGGGAAAAGTAAAACCGTTGATATTGTATCATCAATAATGGGGGTCTGAGACATGGCTAATGATGTAAAAGAAAAAGAAAACGTTGGAAATTTATACACATCCAAGAGAGATTTTTTTACCTTGGCAGGCTGGGCCGTATTCCTTGTAACCGGGCTTATTTACACTTTGAAACTGTTTGGGCCTAAAAATATGGGGGGATTTTTCTTTCCCAAAGTTCTTTTTGAACCTTCTCCTGTTTTCCCTGTTGGTTTTCCGGCGGATTATATGCCGGGAACTGTCACTACGTTGAAGGCCAGAAGGGTTTTTATCGTTCGTGAGGGTGACAGCTTTAAGGCGATATCAGTAATATGTCAACACCTTGGCTGTGCAGTGCACTGGACAAAGGAAAAGAACATATTTGAGTGCCCGTGCCATGGAAGTAAATATTATAAGAATGGAGTGAACTTTGCAGGTCCGGCTCCCAGGCCATTATCTCATTTTGATGTTAGTATGTCTGATGATGGCAAGCTGGTCGTGAATACAGAGAAAATAGTACCTATAAATACTGAGTTGGTTGTTTAATTGTCTTAAGTTCATGCTAGTGGAAATTTATACGAAAGGCGTGTAGATGAGTCAATCAGCAGTTTCCGAACAAGGGACTCGAGTCTCTCTTGATTTGGATTGGTTAAAAGAAAATATACGTTGTCAGCATCGTTGTCCAGCACATATGGACATACCCGGTTACATACGCCTGATAAGTCAGGGTAAGTACCTGGAATCATACAAACTGATGCTGGAAACCAACCCCTTTCCTACCGTTTGCGGATATGTTTGTCCGCGTCCCTGTGAGTCTAAATGTAAACGTGGTGATTTTGACAAGCCTGTGTCAATCGATAATCTTAAAAGGTTTGTTACAGATTATATATATAAAAATAGAATAAAGATTCCTGCCCCGAAGATAGAAAAGAGAGATGAAAAGGTTGCCATAATTGGAGCAGGTCCTGCCGGATTAACAGCAGCAAACGATCTCGCAGGAATGGGATACCAGGTAACTGTTTTCGAAAAAGAATCAAGAGTCGGTGGTATGATGATGTGGGCGATACCGTCTTACAGGCTGCCGCGCGACCAGATAATGTTTGATGTAAGTAATATAGAAGCTCGGGGTGTTGAGATAAAGTTGAATACATGTATAAAGGCCCCGGATAAAACAATTTCCAGTGAAAGTCCGGATAATGCGATTTCCGGTTTGTTGGAAGAAGGATACAAAGCAGTATTTCTAGCTGTTGGCGCGCAGAGAGGCAGGAAACTTGAGGTTCCCGGAGAAGAGGGGACAGAGGGCGTCATGGATTGTCTGGATTTCCTTAAGAATGTGAGTGCCGGTGATCTGAAAAGCCCGGGTAAAACTGTGGCGGTGATTGCCATCTTGACAAATTAGCAGCCGATCTACTGGCTGATGTTTATACAGCTTCACAATCTAGAGGTCAAACCCTCGAACTTTGGGAAACTA
>JAGLIU010000144.1 GCA_023142805.1 Candidatus Omnitrophota bacterium
GAAATCGGTTCCTTCGCTAAATTCCTTAGCCTCCTGTTTAGAGTTTACTATAGTAGATGTACCCTCCTTAAATGTTACGTTAGCTATACCACTAACAACAGTGACCTTATACCCGCGGTCAGCTACACTGAGCGTCGGAAGGAGCGTCTCAATATCCACTTCGTCACCGTTAAGTATAACTGTTTCAACTAACGTGGTTGTTCCATCCTTAGCTGTTGTAAATGTACCTGTTACAACCACATCGGACATCCCTGATATTTCTGACTGTTCTCCACGGCCAGCCTCAGCTGTAAGTGGAATTTCGAAATCGCTGAATGCTTCTTCTTGCTTCGCGTCATAAAGTTTTTGAATTTCTCTTGCCACAATCTCCGCGTATCTATCCTCTTTGACCGCGCGGATACCCTGCACATGATCACCTGATTTAAGATATATAGCGTCTGTTGCCGCGGCAACTTCAGCTATTGAAACCTCGTTCTCTTCCGGTTCCGCTTCTTTGGAACGGTGAGAAATGATCCATTCTATACCGTATTTCTTAGCTAAACGTATAACTTCCAGAGTACCCTGATATCCTTCCGCCGGGTTATCTATACCCGTGGCCAGGAAACCGTTTTGATTAAGCTTGATAAGTATACCGAGTTTCTTAGTAACTTTCCCGGTTGTTTCATCAAACCAACCTCTTTCTTTACATAGGTCAACCAAATGTTCTATCTGCGCGGCTTGTGTAACAAGATTATCATCACCGATCAAGAGTATTTTATCACCTATCTTATCGATCAGATCCATCCATCCGTCCCAATCTTTTTCATCCATACCGTCTTCAATGGATATGATCGGGAACATATCCACCCAACTTGTGAATATGTCAGCTAGTTCTTCTGAACCGATCTTTCTGCCCTCATAATCGTACTCGTTCGGTTTGCTTTTATCCGCTACCATATCACTTGTCGCGGGATCAAGAGCTATACCAACCGTACCTATTTTACCGGTTGCTTCCGCTTCATATCCGGCCGCTTTTATTGCCGCTACCATACAATGAAGGACGAACTCATGTACTCCTACATTTTTATTGACAAGATCATTAAGATCAAGATCAAACCCGGCAGTTTTAAGTTGGACTTGAAAATACAACTGCTCGGCATATATCTCTTTCAGTTTTTCACTTGTTAAATTCTCAATTTTGTATCCGCCTTCTTTACCCCGCAAAGCGCCTACACCGTTATCATCAGGATCAGCGTCCAAACCTAACCCCATATAAAGCTCACCAAGTTTACGATCGATCTCATCACACATTCTATTCTCATCGACTGTAGTCTCACCATGAGTAATGATCATGAATTCCTGCATGTTCAGGCTGTTATTCGCGTGCGCTCCGCCATTTGTGATATTGTACTGTATCTTCGTACGGGGTACACCTTTAGAAGCAAGATCAGGAACAAGGTTACGTATATATTCGTAAGGCTGTAACCCCAGTTGTTTTGCCGCGGCCCACGCTGTTGACATCTGTACTCCAAGCGTAGTTTCCGCACCGAGAGCGTTATCCTTATCTCTGCGCAAAAGGATCCGTCCTATTTTTATGGTTTGATCCATTTTAACACCCAACTTTTTGAGTACACCGAACATTTTCTCTACAAGACCGCCGTCAAGTATCTTTGTGAGACCTTTAGTCGGTCTCTCGAGTATACCCGTTGAAGTACCTGCCGGCACTACAAAATGGCCTTCAGTTCCACCGGTCGTTACGGCATCCACTCTTAGAGTAGGTACACCTAAAGTGGTCGTCTCCGAAGGTACAACCGCGGCTATACCCATATCTCTACGTGACGTAAATTTAGCGTCTTTTACCATCTGAGCGGTACCGAAACTCGCAAACGCTACATAATGCGCCGCGGCTTCCGCTTTGGTTATCGCTGTGATCTTATCTAATACCGGCTGAGGTAAAGCGGCCAGTCTTGCTTTATACGGTCCAAACATGGTTTTGAACTGTTTACCGATAAGCGCGGTAAGGTCCTTCTTAGAAGCGGTTTCTCTGGATTCAACACCGAATTTTTCACCAAATTTGTCTATCAACGTCTGTATTATTTCATCCATTAACTGTTTCACTTCAGGATACTCCTTCTGTGCTTCCACCAAAACACTCCATATAAGATTCTGGAAATGTGTAGCGACATGAGCTGACCTTATACCCGCGGCTCTTAATGCCGGAATATTCTTTAACGGAGTACCTGTAGTACCATGCTGTACGATCTCTATCCCAAAAGGCGCGAGTACTTTCGCGATGGAAGCGGTCGCCTTCAAATTCATCTTTGTTTCTATCAATTCGCCGTTCTCATCATAGTTATTACCGTGAAAAGTCCCGTTGTTGATAGCTAAACGCTGTATGTGTACACCATAGTGCAGTAAACCCTTACCTTCATATTCAACTACCGGCTTACCATTTTCAAGGACCAATTCAGAATCTACAACAAGTCCTGTTTTCGGATCTTTTTCAACATTTTGTTTGTACCGCACACCCGTAATAAATTCCAACGCGTCCGCGACTGTGGTATTGCTCTTACCATCGATCTCACCGAACTCACCTTCAACACTACATTCTTCAGGAATGAATCCTTTTAAGAACGCTGTAGCCAGGACGTTAAGTCTTGTCGGCATAAATGACGGATCTAAAGCGAATATTGTCATGCCCGCGGTTACTTCGGCTTTAACAAGGTTAAATGCCTTTTCGATAGCGACCAACGCGTTTTTGACATTTGGAGTAAGTTTCGCGAGATTTTCGTCATTCATCATACTATAGAACATTTTTTCCCGCTCCACAGGATCATCTTCGCTCAAGATATTTTCGAACAAACCCGCGACAATATCTTGCGCTTCCTGGTCTTCAAGAAAAGCTTGATCTACCTTCACGGTAATATGATCCCCTTTTAACGCGAAGTCGGTAAACTCTTCTTCGGCGCAAGCTTCCTTAACCATATTAGCGAACCTATAAACATTTTCGTGAGGTTCACCATCGGGGAACGTATATTTCAGTTCACTCATAGCCAGCTGAAATACCGCTACGCTGCCTGTCTCTTTCGCGCCCTGTATAATACCGGGAAGACTTAACGGCGATCTGATATTAGTAGCCATAATAACCGCTTTTCTACCCGCTTCTGTTCTGTCCAAAGAGTCAAAAATATCACGGCCGTTAATACCCTTTGGTAACGCGTCGTCATATTCCAATGCTTCCTGCGCTTCATCCACCGCTTCGGTCAAAAGACGTATCTTCGACGAAGAAGGACTTATCGCTACGTTTACATTACCCTCGGAGGCCAGTCTTGTCAAAGCCTTCATAAAAGGATGAAAAGCGTCTTTTATGGGATACGTTTTCCAATTGCCATAAAGTCTCATTGGCTTATCTTTCAAAGCACCGATCTCGTTACCTACTTGCACCATAGGAATAAAATCTTTTATACTTGTAGCTTTACCGCCTACCAAAAGACCTGATATATCGTCCTGAACCAAAAACCCTCTGGCATTTGTCATATCAGCGGCACCGCCATAAATGATATCTATTTTCTCTGATACCGTTTCATGGAAAGTTTCGGCTGTTAACTTCTTAATATATTCGGCCATTGCTTGAGCGTCTTGCGGCGTTGCAGGTTTACCATAACCTGAACCTCTAATAGCCCATCTAGGTTCATACGCTATAACCGTTCTGGCTATCTGTTCCAAGGTTAAACCTTTAAGGCCTTCCACCACCTGCTGTTCAATAACGCTTTCGGAAAGACCGTCCAGTTTTTCCTGACCGGTTTCTCCTACACACAGAATAACGGTTTCAACACCTCTCGCGTGTGCCGCTTTGATCTGCGCGTTTACAACCGCGTCATCTTCTCTGACAAAATTCGCTCTTGTTTCCGAATGGCCCGCCATAACAACCGTGGCTCCCTCAGTGATCGCGTCATCAATATGAACCTCACCCGTATACGCGCCTCTTTTAGGTGTAATTCTCTGAGCGATAATATCAACTAGAAGCTTACCGGTTGTTTTTCTTATCGGAGCTACAGCCGGTTTAGTAAGATCAGAATCTTTAGGATCAAAAGTAACAACTGTCATATCTGTTTTACCATCATCCAGATTAGCTTTCTCAACCGCGCCTTTGACCATCTTAGCCGCTTTTTCTCCGTACACGATCATATCTTCTTCTTTTCCGAGCCTGCGCCATTCATCCCAGTATATATCTACACCGGCATATGCCGCTCCCAAAACCAGTTTGCTATAAGAGAAAAAACTCAGCCCCTCTCCTACTTTGCCTATATACTCTATATACTTCTCCAAACTCAAAGTATCCGACGGCGTGTTTATTTCTAACCCGACACGCAAATCATCACTTGGAATGATCCCCGTATCCTGCAGAACTTTCGCCCAGGCTAACGCTACCGCGCCGGACTGGGTTCCGAGCATTTCACTGATCTGAAACGCGAAATTCTTCCGCTCCGATCCGTATTTAACGGCATCAAACCATACTTCTTTAAACGCGGTAAGTTCAAGTCTGTTAATAACCCAAAAATCACCAATAGCTCTTGGCGCGCCGCGTAAACCATAATCCGGGTTCGGGTTAACCATCTCTACCAGAAAACCACCCATCATATCATGAAATTTAGCGGAATTTAAACTTGTGGTCGCGTGAACGACAAGTTTACCTTTATTCGCTTCTAGCGTCTCTATCATAGATTCTTTAAAAGCGTCTATGATAAACTCGTCAACTCTTTTTCCGTTCAGTCGTTTTTTAATCTCATATTTCAGACACGCGAAAAATTCCGCCTTTACCTCACCGGTATCATAATTGGTGATGTCGAATATCTCACCTCCCGCTAAATGCGCTTTCACCTTATTAACAACAGGTAAAATAGCTTGTCTCAGGACAGTATCTTCGATATTTTCAACTTCCGCGGCAAACTTATCCATCATCCATGTTTGTAACCGTTCATCTGTCTGATCCAGAATCCCTGTCAATTGTTCGATAACCTTGCCATAATAATCGTCAAATGACTTACCCAAACTTTCGCCTATATCACCTTCGGCATACGCTAAAAGAAGAAGCGGATGAAATTTTATCATATCATATGCTTTATTCGCGTCTTCTCTCACCGCTAGTTCCGTATCAACAATCGGTTCATGTAAAGGAATCGGCAACGCTCTTAGTTTATCCTCTTTCTTTACAACCTCTAAATTTTCTTTATACATTTTACCTGTTGAATAATCCAAAGTAACTATCCGACCTTCCAGCTGATCTCTCATAGCGGCTATACCCTTAACACCGGTTACAGTTACACGTGTAGGAACAATACCTTTATCTCTCTCGAATACGTCCCAGCCCTCAATAGAAACACCGTTATCCAGTATAATCGCCCTGGCATACTGAAGGTCATCCCAATGTATACCTTTTTTCGCGAGTCCTACCGTAGTGTTCTCCCATGTAACTTGCCATGCCGACAATATAGCTTGTATCTCTTCGTTACTATATTGCTTAACACCTAATATTCCGGAATTAGCGAGTTCCTTCGCGAATTTAGTTTTACTTTCACCTAAATTTGTAAAAACAAAATCCGCGTCTCCTATCAGCTGAATATACCCGTCATTCACAAGTTTCGCGACTGTGTCACCCGTTATCCCGTAGTTGACAAGAAATTCTTTTACAGTAGTGGTAACCAGGTTCTTAGATATAACCACGATCGTACCATAACCCGGTCTTTTCGTGCTCCAGGTTCTCATTGTACTACGCGCGCTATTCATACTCTGCATCTCAAGGAATTCTCTCTCAGTTTCAAGTGATGTAGTCCCCGCGAAATCTTTTAATGTGTCCGCGATAAAATCCTCGGGTTTATCGATAAAGATAATTTCACCTTTTACTACACCGTCTTTTTTAACAAGATCACCGTTTTCTGAAAAATCAAATAAAACATCTCTGTCTTTTTCCGGTACGGCTATCTGTTTTGTGGTTGAACGCACGTCATGACTTATCATTGAAGCCAAAAGACTCGCTTTCATCGTACTAATACCAAAAGAGGATAAAAGGCTCATGATCTTTCCCGCGCCTTCATAATCACCTCTACTGACCATAGCTGTTATCGCTTCACCGCAAAGACTTGTGTCCACTCCAAGTTCCTGAGCTTCTTTTACCACAGCTTCCATAAGTCTACGTACGGGTTCCGCTCCTTCATCTACTAAAGGAAGCACCCCGATCGCGCTGTCATAAAAATATCCTTCTTTAACCATATCCGCGACCGCGGTAAGTGCCGCGGGATCAAGTATTTTAAGCCTCAATCTCGGATCTTCCCTGTCACCTTTACCCGCTAAAAAAGAATAATCGTTTGTACCAAAAGAGAAAAATACAAGTTCCGTACCATATTTTTTGTATTTTTTCTGCATTTTTAATAGTTTCTGACCCAAATCTCTGGCCATCATAGCATTACTTGGCACCTCTATCATGATACCTATCTGTTTCGGAAGTTGTTCTTTTCTTTTCGCTATTCTTTCAAGAACAATATCCAGCATATCCATTTCTCTGGCGAACCTGACGAACACATAAAACCATGCCTGGTTTTTAGAATGTTTGTTCGCGTCGATAACAGCGTCAAGTAGAAAACTTAGCACTTTTTGGTTACCTTCACTATCAGCGTCCACACCCTCTATTTCCAGTGAAGTGCCGCGAAGTCCCACAAGCGGGTTAACGCCAGGCCAGGCAAAAGAACCTTCTACTTCGGATCCTACCATACCTCTGACCTTATCCTGCGCGAAATCATACGCTCGATTTTTACCCTTTTGTTCTGGCGAAATAGTAAATCCCATTAAGTTGTAAAAATAATAGAATTCCTGTCCCGCGTATTCAGCAAATGTGCTATATCCCTTTTCGTCCAGTTTATCCGCGACCTGATCCAAAACCCAGGGATGCGCTTCTAACGCCTCAATTACATTGTAGTCAAAATTATAACGTCTTTGGAACACACCGTATACATAGTGTAAAAAGTTTTGAGTGTCTTGAGATACGGTCTCACTAAAAGTATCTATTGCTTTAAGCCCCTCCTCGGTAATCGAAACTTTACCCGATTCGACCGCGCCGGAATCAACATCTCTCATATTATCGAAAATATTTAGAGCAAGAGTCGCGTTACCCGCGGTAATTTTACATCCAAATAATTCTCTGGCATTTTTGAGTA
This sequence comes from Candidatus Omnitrophota bacterium, assembly GCA_023142805.1. Classification (GTDB taxonomy): domain Bacteria; phylum Omnitrophota; class Gorgyraeia; order Tantalellales; family Tantalellaceae; genus JAGLIU01. The sequence continues at coordinate 7,191 of JAGLIU010000144.1, forward strand.
CTTCCGGCGCTTTCTCAGAAAGATATGCATATATATCTTCGTTGATTTTTTTGAGAAAACTTTCTCCGTCCTTAATATTACCACTATGCAGATCAATTATTTTATTTCTCTCAGGCGCCTCCATCTTGCCGGCTTTTATTTGCTCGATCAAACCATGTCCGTACCCGGCAAAAATATTTACACCTATCTCTTCTCCTATAAATTCAGCGCGTCTTAAGGCATCTCCGTTAGAATCCGGCGCAAGCATTGTAGCGCTCTTTTTCTGCGCGGTACCTTTAGCCGCGATAACATGACCGATCTGTGTAACCGCGAACCCGTCTTCATCAACTGTTGTCCCGCTATCTGTAATGAAACCCGGTACACCATGCGGTTTAAATCTAAAACTTACATAATTGATAGGTATACGTGTCGTTTCGGTTGTACCCAGTTTAAAAATTTTACCGTTAGGCGCGTCAACTGTTAAACCATCACCGGTTTTCAGTGATCTGCCGTCTACATTAACTTTACCTACAGCTGTGATCGCGGGAATACCCTGCTCACGGCAAAATATAGCGGCATGACAAGTATCTCCTCCGCGTATGGTTATAACCGCGTCTACAAGTCTCATGATCGGGTCATGACTCGGATCCGCTTCCAGTAAATACAATGCCAAAGGAAGTCTCTCTTCGGATTCAGATGTAAATTTTTCCGGATCAAACCCTAAAGCTCTAATTTCTGTTTTTTCTTCTTCAGTAAACTCACCTCTTTGAAGTCTTTTTATCCATTCAGCGTGTTCGGCAACAGATTTACTTGAATCAAACACTATAGTATACGCGTGAGTAGCGTTCTCACCTTTTGTCCCGTTAGCTATAGCTTTCAAATCATTTTCTTTAACAAATTTGGCGTCTACTTCCGTGCCTTCCTGTACAAAATTCACTTTAGCGTGCGCCGAGGTATATGGTCTTGCCTGCAAGTTATAGAGACTTAAAACCGTTTTACCGGCTCCACCAAGATCAAGGACATTCCTACCTGTTTTTGTCATCTTACCTTCCGTGTCCATTACAAGCAGATTGCCTTCTCTGTCGCGTATATACATCGAGAGTCTTTCACTAATAGGAGCTCTGGGATCTATTTCTATAGCAAACTCTATATCCCTTTGATCTTTATAGTACGAGGTAATATCCCATGACATGCGCGCGATCGCCATAGCGATCTCATCCGTTATACAAAACTCTGTCTGATGCGCCCCGGTTGTACTCAAGTTAGCTGTAAAAGAGTTATCAATTAAAGCGCGTATAACATGTATAATATCTTCAATTTGCTTATCTCCAACTTTCATTTTAAGCGCGTTAAGAAGGGTATCTCTATTCTCTATCTCAAAAATATCGTTTTCCCATATTTCTTTTAGTATAGAGATAAAATCTTCCGCGAGAACCAGCGCGTCGCCTTTAACCGCTCTATCGACAAAATACTTGCCCAGTTTTTCTTTACCTTCATTAGAGATAGTCTTAGCCTCGGCGACTATTTGTACTATTTCTTCTATCCCCGCGTCTATTTTGCTCGGGTCCAAACCTTGTCCCGTTTGTCCTTCCTCAAGCACCAAGAAATGTTTAGATATTTCCGTTCGAAGCTCATTAACGCCGGCACCCGCTTTAACCATATCAGCAATTTCTTTGGAAACTTTTTTAAAATCTTTATCTATTTGTTTACTATCGGTACTCTCTGAGAGAAAATACCTTTTCCCAAAAAGATGTTTTGCTAAAATACCGTTAACCTGCATACCAACTTCATCATAGGTCAATGCCAGACCGGCGTATCCGGCCAATACTCTAAGATCCTCTTCGCTGATATTACCGTCTAAAAGAACGATCGCTTCTTCTGTATTAACCATTTGTATCAATTTGGTACCTTTAACTTTTTCAAGTACTTGCCAATCTTTTCCGGTTTCATCGCTGGTTCCAAGAAGGAATTTATCAGGATCAACCTTACCACCGACAACATTTTCACCTAAACCAAACGCCACCTCAAAACTGGCAACT
>JAGLIU010000145.1 GCA_023142805.1 Candidatus Omnitrophota bacterium
ATTTCCCCAACAGTTTAAGAAAGGGGATATAACACCTGTCACAGGCTCGATTTATAACTTTATCAAAATTACCTACAGGCTGATGAAAATGTATGGCCATCAAAAGATCGGCTCTCATAAACCCCCTTATTTGTTAAAACACATATCTTAAACTTATCAAACGGAGGTTAAGATCCTCCATCACCGTTTAACTCCCTGTACAGTGCCAAATACTGTTTTGCCGAACGACTCCAGGAAAAGTCATAACTCATCGCGCGAACAACTAATTTATTCCATTCCTCTTTATCCTCGTACAAATAAATCGCTCTTTCGATAGTGTTATAAAGATCATCTTTTGACGCGAAAGCGAACTTAAATCCATTACCGTTTTTTCTGTCCTCATCATGGTCTATTATCACATCATCAAGCCCTCCGGTAGCCCTCACCACAGGGATGGTGCCGTATTTGATACTGTACATCTGATTAAGCCCACATGGCTCATACCTTGAAGGCATAAGGAAGATATCACACCCGGCTTCTATTTTATGCGCGAGTTCATCATTAAAATCATTACAAACATATACATTCTTGGGATATTTTTTAGCGAGTTTCCCAAACATGCGATTATACCGTATAGTACCTGTCCCCAGAATAATAACGCCTGCTCCCAACTTAACAAGTTTACCCATTATCTCAGCGACAAGATCCATGCCCTTTTGTTCCGCGAGCCTTGTGACCGAACCAAGCAAAGGCGCGTCAATAGATAACGACAGACGCGTATATTCTAAAAGGTCTTTTTTGCATTCTTTTTTCTTGCCTATGCTGTCCGCGTCGAATCTGGTTTTTATGAACATATCGTTCTTTGGACTCCATACTGAATAATCCACTCCGTTAGGTATACCATAAAGCAGATCTTTTCTTCTTCGCAAAAGTCCGTCCAAGCCCGCGCCGCATTCAGAGGTCATTATTTCTCCGGCATACCTGCGGCTTACGGTATTGATCGCGTCCGAATATAATATACCCGCCTTCATAAAATTCACTCTTCCGTAAAATTCCAGGTTTTCCATATTAAACAAATGCTCCGGGATACCGGCTTTATGTAATATCTTCTTATCAAAAATACCTTGATACACCATGTTGTGTATTGTGAAAAGCGTCTTAACATTGTGAAAGAACTTATCATGACTCAGCTTAAATTTCAGGTAGAACGGGACAAGCGCTGACTGCCAGTCATTGCAATGAATTATATCCGGTTTGAAATCCATGGCTTTAACGGCTTCAAGTACTGCTCTGGAAAAATAAGCAAACCGTTGATCATTATCCGGATGATCCCCTTTATCCGTACCATAGAGACCTTTCTTGGTGAAATATCTCTTCTTTTTGATGAAATATGTGGTTATCCCGTCTCTCCTGTTCGAGTAGATCGTAAACCCGCCTTCAAGAGAATGTCCGCTTACATGTTTTTCTTTTTCAAACTCAAAATCACCCTGAGCGGTAATTTTATAAAAAGGCATTATCACCCTTACGTCCACCCCTAAAGACGCTAACGCTTTCGGAAGACTTCCGGAAACATCGGCAAGTCCGCCTGTCTTGGCAAAGGGAACCGCTTCCGAAGTTACAAAAAGCACCTTCATCCGCTGCCCCATTTCCACACGAGCGGAACCTTCTTGGATACTGCGTACTGAAGGAGTAACAGGTATAGACCTTTTAAGATAATACGGAATATTTCGTCCGATAAGACTGTAGATATTTGAAAGATTTTTACGGTAAAGCTCGTCAAAAACAAAATCCAGTTCACTGCCAAAATCATCGTACCACCAGAACCAATCACTGCCTTCCGCTATGTAAAGCGCTTCCATCACTTTTTTATTCGGCTCTTCGGGGGATAAAAACACTTCTCGTCTCGCTTTTTCAAGATACTCCCAGGCTCTATCCTTTTGCGGAGACCCTTTCCATTTATTAAAACTTCTGTCTATCCATGAACCGGCAAAAAGTTTTTTTATCTCACCTCTTTCTTTGTGTTCCTCAAGATACCCTCCTATCGTAACCAGTTTTACATCACGCGAGGACATAAGCCCCTTGTACATCTCCGAAAGGAATCTTTTCCCTCCGCCGGGATAATACGGCCACGGATTCTCACCGTCAAGTATTACCGAAACTATACGTTCATCTTTACCCCGCGCGCAATACCCGGCTATCTCTTTTATGTCATGCAAAAAACTTTTAGCGGATTTTTTTCCGGAACTCTGCGAATAATTAAAACTTATCGCGTTAGAGAGATTGATATCCCTGAAAACCATATCGATCTTTCTTCCGTCTTCTTCGGCCGTAAACGCCTTATATATAAATTCGTTGCGACGAACACTTTGCCCCTTGAACGATTCTAAGAGTATCCCTTCATCAGTAGCCATCCATTTTATCCCTTCATCAGCCAAAAGAGGGATAATATCCTGACTCACGCTTCCTTCCGAGGGCCACATACCCAAAGGCTTCCCACCAAAAACATCTTTGTAAAGCTTCACTGCCTTTTGGATCTGAACTTTAGCGTCTTCCTTGAATCCTGAACCTTTCTCGCATAATATCGGCAAAATAGGGTGATAAAACGGTGTGGTCGATATCTCTATACGCCCTTCATCTTGAAGATTTTTATACGCTGGGAGGATCTGTCCGACTACTTCTTTCTGCCGGTTTAGAAACAGGACTTTATCCTCTTCCGAAAATTCCGTCCCTTTCCGGATCAAGGACCTGATCAACGGATCTTTCTCCCTCAAAGTAAATCCACACCAGGCAAGGTTAAACAATAATTGTAAATCCCGCAGATCCCGCGTATTAAAATCCTTTGTCCTGCGAAGCAACTCTTCTTCTTTAAAATTATTCCCTCTTTTTAAAAAAAGCTGTTTATATCTGGGTAAAGACGCGATCGCGTTCGCATAGTCACACGAGAAAAAATTCTTAAGTAAAAAGACTTTGTCTTTGTCGGTTAGATTCTCCGCTTCTTTTAAAGAAAGGGTTAAATATTTGTCATCAATGGTATCACTAACAGCTATATCTTGAAGCTGCCATATCAACGACGGTGTAAGATTGAAGGTACATTTGGATTCCGGAAAATCATCCAATACAGCTACCATATCAAGATAAGAATAAGTGGCATGCAGTCTTACCCACGGAAGATGATACTTTCCTGTGATAATATCCCTGTACATCGGCTGATGCATATGCCATAAAAAAGCTACGGATAGTTTGTTCTTCATGATGATATATGATACTTATAAGGTATGGCGAGCGTCAAGATAAAAATCAAAAGAGAGCCATCTGTCTTAGAGTTTTTTTCGGATTGAAATCGCTACAGTTAATGGGATATAAATTTTAAAAATGTTTTTATGTCCCTCGACCATACGTTATACTGACTGTAGCGCGATTTTACTCGCCATATTTAAATCTATCATTTCTTCATAATCTATCGGCTTAGCGTCCGGAAAAAATAATACATATCTGGAAGAATCCTTATATTCCCATATTATAGGCAGATCCGAAGCTTTTTTACCCAGAGCTAACTCCAAAGTGATCGTCAACATCATCAATATTTCTACGTTGATCTGGCGAAGTATAGACTCATCATTATCATTCTCGTCATAATATGTCTTTATCCGAGAAGTATCTACAGCGGCGAGAAAAGCTTTTTTGTCAGTTTCTGTAGTACGGAATTGTTCAAATTTCGGCAAGCCTATCGTATCTCGTGAAGCGAGTATAATAACGTTTGAAAGATTATTTAATTTTTTATCCATCTCACTCAATATATCCCGCGCCAGAGCCTCTCCATCATTCTCGACAATAACAATATTGTCTAATCCCATAGCTTTGAATTTATACTTAAAAGCCTTTATTTCGGAAATTATGGGACTCAGCAAACTATATTGCAATCCCTTTTTTTTGTAACCGGGTACCCATCCGGTTTCAAGACCTATTATTAACTTTCTGTTTTCTTTTTTGGCCCTGCGGGCTAAAACTATCAAAGCACCCACTATCGAGTGTATCTCAAATTCTTGTAATCTTTTATTCATCCTTTTCACGGCCATATTTATATGTCTGGGAACATTACCCTTTCCGATTTTTTCTACCTCGGCAACCACACTTTCTATAGTTTCTTTTATCTCTACTGACCCCATCTCCCTGCTAAGATCCTTAATTCTCCCCATTTTGATCCCGTAAAAACCCGTGTCCCACATTGCCCTTAAGTTAGATATGATCTCGTTCCCACTTTCAATAATTTCATCCCTGATATTGTTAGCCGGTATTTGAGAAAACTCCGCGCCTCCTAATTCACTTTCCGGCACATTTTCACTCTTTAATTTATCAATTATTTTTAAATATCTTCCGTCGATCAAAGATAATCCTAATTTATTCAACAAAGTTACCATATCATCATAGGTTACCTGCTGATACTGCTCCTTGTCCCCTCCCACGAATACCCCCATAAACTCAATAGTCGCGAATACTCTCATCTTAGATCTTCTACCCGAAATACTGTCTCTGCTCAAAAGATAACTCCTATCAGATTTTGCGATCCATGTCTCCGTATCAGCTTCACTAGCTATTCCGCTATTAACTCTGGGAAAGATCAAAGTATTGATCTCACCCTCTTTTTTATACCAATAAATATTGTAATCCAACCGTTGTGATTCCAATGTATGTATTATCCTTTCTATCTCTTTTGCCATAACGGACTGCCGGGAGCTTTCCCCTTTCACAAGAAAAACCGCTATCGGATCTTTTTGTGAAGGATACCCCTTCAGAAGCCGCGTTGTAACTCCTTCCGTAACACTGATCGGCTGTGTCAAATTATTGTCGTTTTCAATATATCTTTCTACGGGTAGAACATCACCGATAAAGACGTCAAAGGGTTTAAGACTTTTAAAAAACTGAATATGTAAATGATTACGTGTAGTAGCCCCGGCGTTTCTACCATTATGCAGAAATCTGAACCCCTCACTTTCATCTGTCCATTTTAAGATTTTTATCAAATCACCATTTCTTAATTTCTGCCGCATGTGATCCCTATGTATCAACGTTCCATGGTCCCCGTCAAATATCGGGAACATATTCGCCTTTGCCTCCCATTCCTCATCAATAATAATCCCCCTGTCATTCTGATCCCGGCAATTCGCGCATAGTATACATTCGAGAGGACTTCTCTCAGGAGGAACCCTGAACGCGATATCCCTGCCTTTATTGAGAATCTTATACAATCGCCCCTTACCACTTTCACTCCTCAATACCATCCCTTGAGACCAATCCCAATAATCACTTCCGTCCCCTAACTTAGGGGGGATCTTAAAATCTGTCCGGTTCTTTTGATAAGATACAACACTTTCAAGTTTTTCTCTAAGTGTGCCTTGTAACACAAAAAAATCTTTACCGCGTCTAAATATTTCTCTATTCTTCTCACTAAACTTATAAGCTTGAATGTTCTTATCGAACAATTCAGGGATCTCACTGGCATAAATATGTATTTCACGGAAATTCTCATCCCATATAACG
>JAGLIU010000146.1 GCA_023142805.1 Candidatus Omnitrophota bacterium
CCTTAACCCTTGACCCTTAACCCTTGCCCCTCTAGCCTCTAGCCCTTAGCCTTTTCCCTTGAAACATTTATTTTTTCATATCTCCCTATTTTCTTTTGTTAAATTCGACAAGATAGATCTTCATCCTGTCGGTCAATGCTTTGATCGACTGGACTACATCTCCCATGTCTTTTTTGAGAGCTCCCGCTTCCTCACTCATCAACTGAGTGATCGGGATCGCTTTAAGTTTTGTCTTCAATTTCTCAAGCACGGGTTTTTTAGATACTATGACTTGCTGATATTTTCCTACCATACTTTTTAGCTGATTTACATCCATGGCCCGTGCCTCTTGCTTAACTTCGGTAATCGGCATATCTTCACTTACACCGGGACCACACCCGGTTACCATGAAAGATGTAACAACTAAACAAAGCGCCAATAAACAGATCTTTTTCATACTCACCTCCATTTTTATTCCCATAGAAAATAATTTTGGTTTCCTGTTCTTTGAACATTTATTACCCGGCAAATAAATACAATATCATTTTTATTGTATCATTTTTATCTATTTTTGTGAAACAGTGTAGTAAGAATTTAAGACCGTTTGATCTAAAAAGTTTAGCCTGACTTGCACATTATTAAAAAAATCGGTATACTTATCAAAAAAGGAGAGAAAAATGAAAAAAGTAACAATAGCTTTTTTCGTACTTACATTCATCTCATCGATCGCTTTTGCCGGAGATCTTAACGCCTCATTGGACACATGGCTTACCTACAATAATACCCAGAAAACAGAACTTGTAGAAACCATCTTCAAAGCCCAAGGAGTCAATACAAGCCAGCTTTCTCCGGAAAACGCCATATTAAATATCGACGCAATGAGCGAATCCGTAAATCCCGCTTTACTCAAGAACATGAAATGCGGCGACTTAATAAAAAATATGGTAAACATCGTTAAAACAGACATGCAAGGATGGAAAGAATCTACCTCAGGAAATTAAAAGATTCCCTCATAAAACACTTGGATGGTATACATCTCACTAGAAACTTTCCGAACTGTCGCGCTAATAATTAAAATCTACTTTCTGAAAATTATTACATCCACCTTATATTTTGTCATCTCAAATAATCCTCCTTCGCTCAGGATGACAGAGGAAAGTAAAAAGGCGAAGCGCTAGGAAACAAAGGCTAGCGGATAGGAAGGCCCTCAACACTATCATTCCGGGCGAAGTGACGAGCGGTAGCGAGGAACGAAGCCGAGAAATCTGGAGTACTTGAGATCTCTCGACTTCTCTGCTTCGCTAAAGCTTCGCAGAAGTCGCTCGAGATGACAGAGAAAAGTTATTTTACTCTTTATTTGACAGAACCCGGAAAATTTCTGCACTTCCTCGAACCCTACGTCCTCGGTCGGCAGAAAGTCGGGAGATTTCTGCACTTCCTCAGACATTGCGTCCTCGGTCGTTCAAATGACACATTGAAGGTGTCTACAATATGTTACCTTATCTTTTGAAGATTATTTGTGATCACTACCGGACTTTTATAGTATAATGATCTTGCATGAATATCCTGCTACTCGAACCCTACTATACAGGCTCTCATAAGGCCTGGGCCGACGGACTTAAAAAGTATAGTCCCCATAACATTAAGATCCTGTCTATGCCGGGCAGTTTCTGGAAATGGCGCATGCACGGCGGAGCGATAACACTGTCTGAAAAGTTCAACAAACTGAATTTCGTTCCGGATCTTATCTTGGCAACAGATATGCTCAACCTAAGCAGTTTTCTTTCGCTTACCCGCAAAAAAACCGTTAATATTCCCACGGCAATATATTTTCATGAAAACCAGCTAACCTATCCATGGTCTCCGATAGACAGGGACGTAAAAAACAACCGCGATCATCACTATTCCTTCATAAACTACATCTCCGCGTACATCGCGGATAAGGTGTTTTTTAACTCCGCCTACCATAAGAACATTTTCTTCAAAAGTTTAAGGCCTTTCCTGAAAATGTTCCCCGATAACCGGGGGCTAAAAACGGTTGATATGATCAAGGCTAAAAGCGCGGTACTGCACCTCGGAGTTGATCTTAAAGAACTACCTCTTTATAAACAAAAATCCGTGAAAAACAAGAAACCTTTGATATTGTGGAACCATCGATGGGAACATGATAAAAATCCCGAAGATTTTATTAATACTTTGATCTTACTGAAAAACAGGAATATAGATTTCAACGTGGCGTTTCTTGGTGAGTGTTTCAATCAAGTTCCGGAAATATTCTTAAAAGCAAAAAAACATTTGAAAGAAAACATCGTACATTTCGGCTATGTGAAAAACCAAGTTGAATATATTGCCTGGCTCCGGAAAGCTGATATCATCCCGGTAACGTCTCATCATGACTTTTTCGGTGTCAGCATCATCCAGGCTATATCATGCGAATGTATCCCGCTCCTACCAAAACGACTATCCTATCCCGAACTTGTACCTATAAAAGAATATCCTGATAATTTTTATTCGGGACAGGAAGATTTTACCGCGAAACTGGGGGATATAATACTTAACCCTCAAAACTACCCTGTCCCCAAAGAAGCCGTCGCCAGATTCGATTGGCCAAACATAATATCCGAATATAATGAAAAACTCACGATTAATTGATGATGTCAGAAGTTTACTCTGAGGACACGTGATCAAACAGTTTGAGACTTTTTAACCAAATCTTTTTCTATAACCACATTTCCGGCAAAGAGACTCAACCACTTTTCTTTCTGAAAAACCTCTATATAGATCCACGGCTCTTTTACCTTCAATGATCTGTTTAAAACCAGCTTTACTTATATTCCCCAGATCAATTGTTCCTTCACTATCCAGACAACACGGAACCACGGTTCCATCCACAAGGATCGCGACCTGCTGTCTGAGCCCCAAACAGAACCCTTCCTCGTCTAGATCAGGAAGTCCTTTATCGGGCCAATCGAAAAAGGAACTCTGACTCACATACACATTATCCTTAAGCTTAATATCGTTACCCTCAGACGGGATATCTTCTATTCTACGCGGAACTTTAAAAAACTTTTCGATCCTTTCTAAAATATATGAATTCCATCCCGGATCTTGTACTTTTTGCACAGAATTAGCTGTATTTTCCTGTTCTAGATCCCACTGTCTGAAACAGACAATAAACCCGGGAGTTTCTCCCGATTCAATTATAAACCCAAAAATTTCATCAAGATATTCGTCTACGACTTTTTTGGATGTTTTTCCGTCAAAAATATGTAATGAAAAATTTATAGCTCTAATAGCGGGTTTTGATAAAAGTTTATTCTTTGTTTCTTTAATAAGCGTACCGTTCGTGGTAATATTTACCTTAAACTTTTTTTCAGCGCATAAATCCAGAAAAACACCTATATCCGGATGCAAAAGCGGTTCCCCCATAACATGAAAGTAAAGATATTCGGAATACCCCTTTATCTCATCAAGTATTTTTTTAAATAACTTTAACTCCATAAACTCGGGTTTTCGGGAAGTTTTAGGACAAAACCCGCAGTTTAAATTGCATACATTGGTAATCTCTATATAGATTCTTTTAAACCGTTTCACACTGATCATGAATTATTTCTTACTTTGGTGATAACGCAAAATAACATCACCCACTTTACAACCGACATCTTTAGCGATAACCGGAC
>JAGLIU010000147.1 GCA_023142805.1 Candidatus Omnitrophota bacterium
TAAGATATGTGTTTTAACAAATAAGGGGGTTTATGAGAGCCGATCTTGTGATGGCCATACATTTTCATCAGCCTGTAGGTAATTTTGATAAAGTTATAAATCGAGCCTGTGACAGGTGTTATATCCCCTTTCTTAAACTGTTGGGGAAATATCCCGACATAAAAATGAGCCTTCATTTTACGGGATGTCTTCTTGAATGGGCAGAAGAGCATCGTCCGGAGATAATATCTATGGTACAAGCTATGGTCAAGAGCGGGCAGGTAGAAATAATAGGCGGTGGATTTTATGAGCCTATTTTTTCTTCTATACCGGAAAAAGACCGTTATCGTCAAATACAGATGCTGAATAAGTATGTTAAAAATACATTTGGATCAGTTCCTCAGGGCGCGTGGGTAGCCGAGAGGGTATGGGAACCGAATTTACCTTCTTTATTTTATGATACAGGTATCAAATACGTTGTTTTAGATGATACTCATTTTATCCATGCGGGTATCTCCAAAGACAAAACATATGGATATTACATTACTGAAGATAACGGGAAACAGGTCGCGGTGTTTCCTTCCGATAAAATATTACGTTATCACATCCCATATAAGATGCCGGAAGATTGTATGAATTATATCCGGGATGTTGCCGGCAGAATGGAGAACCCTGTTTTTGTATATGGTGATGACGCGGAAAAATTTGGAGAATGGCCGGGGACACATAAGTGGGTTTTTGAGGAAAAGTGGCTCGAGAAATTCTTTGAGAAATTGATCCAGAACGCGGAATGGCTTAATACCGTTAAATTGTCAGATTGTCTTAAAAATAATAATCCCATAGGAAAAGTATATATAGGCGCTACTTCTTATGACGAGATGCTTGAATGGTCACTTCCGGCTGATGCGGGAGAATACTATGAAAATGTGATGGACGACATAGGGTATTTAGGTAAAACCGATTGGTATAAACCATTTATCAGGGGAGGGTTTTGGCGCAATTTTATGGCGAAGTATCCTGAGTCAGATAATATGAACAAAAAAATGTTATATGTCAGTAAAAAATTGCGGGAAATCGAACAGGAAAAGATAAATAAAAATGATCTTGTATCGGCAGAACGTGAATTGTTGAAGGGGCAATGCAATTGCGCGTTTTGGCACGGAGTGTTCGGAGGATTGTATCTGTTTCATCTACGTCAGGCCATATACAAGCATCTCATAAAGAGTGAGTCAATTATTGATAATATGGTTCATGGAGATAAGGATTTTTGTGTGAAAGAAATAATGGATATTGACGCGGATGGTTTTGACGAAGTGATAGTGAAGAACAGACAGATATCGTTATATATTGATCCGGCCGAAGGCGGTGTTTTAAAGGAATTAGACGCGAGGATCTTATGTGAGAACCTCACCAATTCGATTGCCCGGCGCAAAGAATCATATCATAGAAAAATACTAAAAAAAGCCGAGCAATTAAATGATCATATGGACGAAGATGTCAAGACCATACATGAAGGTATTCAGGTTGTAACTCCGGGAGTAAAGGATCACATCGTGTACGATCGTCATAATCGTTACAGTTTTATTGATCATTTTTGTAAACCGGATATTAACATAAATTCCGTCAAAAAATGTACGTATGAAGAATTGGGAGATTTTGTTAACGCGTTCTATAATTTTAAGGTGAAAAAAGTATCGAATGGTGAGTCCGTTGTGATGGAGCGACAGGGTATGGTTGATTCTAATAATGTTTTGTTGAAGAAAGAATTCCGTCTACCGGAAAAAGGATCGGTATTTGTGGTTAAATATAGTATTGAAAATAAAGGGGATAGTATCCTGCGTGCTGTTTTTTCTCCCGAATTTAATATTACTATGCCGCAGGGAGACAGTGATAGATACAGTGTAATGGTTGAAGGAGATAAGCCTTTGGGAAAATTAAGCGCCACTTTTGCCGCTGATCCATCACCAAACATAAAAATAACAGATGAAACAAAAGAATTATCGGTTGAGTTTGTGTTTACTGAAGCGTGTAGAATATATCATTTTCCATTGAAAACCGTTTCCCAATCAGAAAAAGCATATGAGTTGAATTATCAAGGTTCGGTTATTCTACCGCTAATAGAGCTGGACCTTAGGCCAGGAGAAGAAAAACAATTTGAAGTAGAAGTCAGGATTTTCTAAAGTTAGGAATAGAAAATGGAATGGTCTGTAACCGTTGCAGAGGAATCTCCTTATCTTTAAAGGTCTTGTGTTTTTTTTGATACGATATATTGCATTTAGAAAAAAGTTGAGTTATACTATAATATTCAGGTTACAGTATGGTGCGTACGGAGGGGGGTAATATGTATGATTGTCTAAAAGATCTAAACGATATTCCTCAGGGATATGGGGATCATAAGGTGGTTCTTATGGTAAGGGATCCTTGGACGTTATACGCCTACTGGGAAATAAATAACAATACGGAACTTTCTTT
>JAGLIU010000148.1 GCA_023142805.1 Candidatus Omnitrophota bacterium
ACCTAACGCCACCTCAAAACTGGCAACTATCGGTTTTGTTCCGATCACATTGCCTTCTTCGTCTTGATGACATAATTTCGCGTCATTCTTGCGCCATTTATGCCATATTGCTTGAGGAACACCGGCCATTCTTGTTGCCGGATTAACCGTAAATATTACACCCGCTACATAAGCGTCTACCATCTGCTGAAGAACAACGTCTATACCTATCTGATCAGGATGAACGAACTCTTCGGCAAACTCTTCCAATTTTTCCAGACAGAAAAACAAAGTTTCATCGGATTCGCCTTTAAGTACTGTACGAATAGCGTTTATTAAGTTCACGGAACCCGGATTACGTTCCGCGATGAGCGAGTCCACAACACCTTTTAACGCGGTATCATTATATTTATCCGCGTACGCGCTAATTGATTCTCTTACTTCACGATATACATCCTGCGCTAATGTATCTCCCATTTTTATCTCAGCCGACCACATTAGGAATATCGCGTCATCACGATAACTAACGGCTCTATCTGTAAAAAGACTGGCAAAATCAGCTATAACCTTATCCATAACGTTTTTTATACCTTTAACGTTAAGATATGAATCTGACTGACCTGCCTGCGAACCTGTTGTTATATCCATCCATGATTCAACTTTAATATCTTCCTTTATACCTGAACTTCTTACAGCGATCGCTGTCGGAGTTTTCTTGCCTTCCAAAGCTTTTACTATATTGAAATGTCTATACATAACGGCGATTTCTCTCGCGACGTCTTCGGGCATTTCTGCCTTCATTATAACCTCTCGGATCTCTCTTGAAACACGGTCACGTGTTTCATCTTCCATCGTATCAAGAGTTCTGAGTTCCTTATTGATCTTCTCCCAAACGGGTTTATTTTTACCGTCTTTTGAAAGAGCGTTAACAAACCTGAAATAACCGGTAGTTATGATATTAGCCCCTAAAGGCACTTTAACTCCCGCGTCTTCCGCTATAAGAGAAAGACTAAGTCCCTTACCACCGCCATACACCAAACCGTCTTTCTTAAGCAATGCTTTATATTCTTTGCTCTTTTCTTCAACGATGTTATTAACTTCGTGAAATCTGGTAACAGATGCTTTATCGCCTTTCTTCCTCAATAGCGCCATTTCTTTCTTAAGCCTGGCAAGTTCATTTTCCAATTTGTGCTTCTCTGCTTCTATCGGCGCGCCAAAAGCTGAAAGTTCACTGTATGTAAGTACGTTTCTTTCTTCAACGGGTATATCATTTCGCGCTTTGAAGTACTTATAGTCGTGTAAAAGAATGTCTATGGTTGTTCTTCCTTTTTCTTTAAAACCTTCAACGTCTTCGTATATATCTTTTAAAGGGATAGCGGCCTCTATCTCGTCAACCGCTGAGCTATTTATTATTTGTATCTCAATTTGACCATCAGCTTGTTCTTTAGTAAACGCTATCGGTCTATCCGCGAACATAAGCAAATTGTATTTATCATTTTTTTCTAACTTACCACCAAATGAGCCGTTAAGTTTTTTAACAGCATCCGGAGATTTTTCAACATTTATCTCATGTTCCACATATCCCCATGGCAAATCAGTATTAACATTCGCTATTTCATATTCACCTAAAAATCTCTTAACCGCTACCTTGGCTTTTATTTTATTCACGATCGGGACAACATTTGTATCCGCGTGTGAGTTGATCCAAGCCTCTTCTGTTATCTTCCCCTTAGTTACATCTTCGGGCACCGTAACTGTTCCGAGAGACACACCTATATGCATATCTTCGTGTCTCGCGACAGTTACTTGTTCTTCTCGCGTCATACTGTTAAACCACGATGCTCTTACATAATAATTTTTTTTAACCTCGCCTATTGTTATATTACCCTTTTTGTAATCCGCCCCTGTTCCTCTTGTTCCAGGATGACATTCCACATCCAACGGCGCGGAAAACTTTTTTGCTGCTTCTTCATAAATAGAATCCACTAAAACAATAAAAGTTCCGCCTGTTTCCGGAACTTTTATTTCATCTACCAATCCGCCATTTTTTATAGTCGCGCTTATAGCCCTGTTTATGGCGAGAGCTTCCGCTTTTTCCAAAGGTTTATCAGAATCTGTACGTACTGTCTGTACGCCGTGTGTGGTCGCGACTACACGCGCTTTATAATCAGCAAAAACTTTATCAAGACTTGCCTTTACCGCGGGATTCAGTTTATCCGCGCTCTTCTTATAAGTACCAAGAAAAACCGCTACAACTTTTGACCATGTACTTTTATCAGAAACGATATTATTCCATTTATCTGATCCCTTCATATCTCCATATCTGTCTATGAGACTCTGCCGCCTCGCTTCAAGCCATCTT